>CAMHTE010000006.1 GCA_946187975.1 uncultured Bacteroidales bacterium
TTGATTCCGGATGGCAATCCTAAATCAATGGGCTGTAGTGCCTGTTCCGTTCTGAAACGTGTCGTTTCTGTAATCACATAATTGCTTCCCCACCTGCATGAAGCGGCGACATAGTAATCGGTTTTTGGTAACAATCCGGTATAACTACAGTAAAACACATGAAACGTCGTGTCTATTTTTTCGACTTTGAATTTAGTCCATTCTGATGTATCAACAGGTGCGTAATTAGGCGTGGAATACAAAAAAAAGAATTCCATATCCTCCGGAATGCCATCTTTCCCGGGAGTGACATTAACCTGCCATTCCAAATTTGCGGTGCTACTGGTAACATCACGCACCCTAACACGTGATAACGCCACGGAAACTGGAGTATCTGTCTCTGCCGTTTTAATTCTCGACAGGATATTATTTATAATAAGAACGACAAATATTACTATTATCGAGACTACAAGGAAAGTCTTTCCCCCTTTATTGGCGTTTTCTTCTTTATCCATATTCCACAAATGTTTTTGTTATATTTCTTTGGTCACAGATACAAAGGTAATAATTACTTCTTCTTTTACTATCTTTGTTGGAACATGAACAAGTTGCTCAGAGTATTCCTGTTTGTTTGCGCCCTGGTTACGCTGGGATGTTCCGCAGAAAAAGCACAAAGTATTGAACTCAAGTCCGAGGCCGACCTGGCGGGTCTGAGGGTCGCTGCGATTGCAGGAAGCAGCTACGAAGTGGATCTGTCGTCCCGTGACGACATTTCGCTGCAGAGGTTCAATTCCATGGGCGACATACTTCAGGCATTAGTCAGCGAAAAAGTTGATGTAGCGATACACGACGAGGTGTACTTCAATGCGGACCTGCGCAAAGAGAACGGTATCAAAATAGCTATGAGGGGCGAAACCGGTTCCCCTACCGCCTTCCTGTTCCGTAAGCACGATCCCGAACTGGTGGAAGCCTGTTCGTCCGTAATTAGAAGGATGGAGGAGGACGGAACCATGAAGCGCCTGAAGGATTTCTGGCTGACGGACAAATATGCGGAAACCGGGGAATACACACATATACAGTACGAAGCCTCAGGAGAGCCGCTCAGGGTGGCGGTCTGCGTCGCCGTTGCGCCCCTTTCGTTCATAGTCGACGGTGAATGGTATGGCCTTGAGGTAGATATACTCAGGGAACTTGGCAAAGAACTCGGCAGGCCGCTGGAAATTAAATCACACAACACTGCAAGCGGATTGCTGGCTTTGGCAAGTGGAATGGCCGACGTGGCTTGCGGCTGTTTATTCATCACCCCTGAGAGGGAGGAGATGTTCGCTTTCTCAGAGCCTTATCACTTTTATCGCCCCGCATACTTCGTTGTTGACCGCGAGGCACAAAAGGAGCACGTCGGCTTCGCAGCCTGGCTGAAGACGATTATCCATAAAAACCTGATTGCCGAGCGCCGCTGGAGATTCATTACAACCGGCCTGTGGGTGACACTGAAAATCAGCATTCTGGCCATTTTGCTTGGTTCCATCCTCGGTATCGGCCTGTATACCATGACTCGCAGCCGCAAAAAATGGGTGCGTTCATTCCCTCGGGTTTACAAAGGCATCCTGGCCGGAATCCCTCAACTCGTGCTTCTGCTCATTCTTTTCTATGTGGTATTTGCCAGAACCGGAATTCCGGCGGAAATAGTGGCGGTCATCGCCTTTGCCATGTATTTCGCATCCTCGGCCTGCAGTATCTACACAAGTTCGCTGGACGCAATTCCGCGCGGGCAGACCGAAGCGGGCCTTGCACTGGGATTCACCAGGACACAGACCTTCCTGAACATCGTGCTGCCCCAGGCTACAATCAGGGGACTGCCCCTGTACAAGCACCAGTGCACCTCGCTCATTAAAGGGACATCCATCGTGGGATACATCGCTATCCAGGATATAACTAAGGCGGGGGACATCATCCGCAGCCGTACCTTCGACGCCGTGATCCCTCTGCTCCTGGTAACCGTAATCTATTTCCTCCTTGTTTGGCTGATAGGGGCCCTGCTGAATCTTGCAACGCCTAAAAAGAGAGTGCTATGATTACCGTTTCCCACCTCAGTAAAACCTTCAGGAATCCCGACGGAAGCGTTATTCAGGTCCTTAAGGACGTGAACTGCGAGATTCATCCCGGGGAAGTCATCAGCATAATAGGTCCGTCCGGGACCGGAAAGAGCACTCTTCTCAGGGTCCTCAACCTGCTGGACCCGCCCACCGGCGGCAGCATTATCTACGACGGCGAGGATATCCTCCGGAAGGGCTACCCGGTACACATGCTGCGCAGGAAAATGGGTATGGTCTTCCAGAGCTTCAATCTCTTCGAACACATGACGGTCCTGGAGAATGTGATTTATGCCCCCTGCAAAATAAAGAAGACCAATCTGGAAGAAGCGAGGGAAGAAGGGCTGAAACTCCTCAGGAAGGTAGGCATGGCGGAGCGTGCCGACAGCTATCCGTCCAGTCTCTCCGGCGGGCAGAAACAGCGCGTGGCCATTGCCCGGTGCCTGGCCATGAAGCCGGAGGTTATACTCTTCGACGAACCCACCTCCGCCCTGGACCCCTCCATGGTTGGAGAAGTCCTGAGCGTTATCCGTTCACTTGCCAAAGAAGGCATGACCATGCTCATCGTAACCCACAGGCTGAAATTCGCCCGCGATGTCAGCACGCGTGTATTCTACATGCAGGACGGCATCATTTACGAGGAGGGAAGCCCGAAGCAGATCTTCGAATCGCCCAGGCACAGTGCCACCAAGACCTTCGTCCAGAGCATACGCAAGGAAGTATTCCAGGTGAGCGGCACGGATTTCGACTTCCCGGACATGCAAACCCGCATCCAGCAGTTCTGCATCAAATACAATATCTCCGACAAGAGCGACAACGCTCTCCGTGCGTGCGAGCTTGTCCTCGGGAAACTGCTGACCGCATTCTTCCCGATGACGGTACGTATCACCCACAGTGAACTGTCGGATGTTACCGCCCTGGACTTCATGGTGGAGGGGGTGGCCACATCTCCCCTGAAGGAAGCCGGCATTTCTCCTTCCAACATGAAGAAACTGCGCAGTCTCTGCCAAGAAATCATGGAAGAACCCACCTCAAGGGGCTTCCGTGTTAAACTGCTCATTTAATCCGCATGATACGCGGGAGCCTTAAAGATTATATTTTCGGGGAGATTATTCCCCGCTACGCGGCTTTTGACGCAGCGCACCGCGAAGACCATGCCCGCGCGGTGATCGAGAGGGCTCTCGCGATGGGGAAGAACTACGATATAGACGAAGAAATGCTGTTCGCGGCGGCAGCCTGTCATGATCTCGGGCTGGCCGTTAACAGGGAGAACCATCACCTCGAAAGCGGGAAGATAATCCGCGCCGACGGGCGCTTGAAGGAGTGGTTCCTGCCGGAACAGATCAAAACCATAGCGCAGGCAGCGGAAGACCACAGGGCCTCAGCCAAAAACGCACCCCGAAGCATTTACGGATGCCTGGTGGCGGAAGCCGACCGCATGATAGACCCCGAAACCATCATCCGCCGGACCGTGCAGTTCGGGCTCTCGCATTACCCGGAGCTGGACAAGGAAGGTCACTGGCAACGGACCCTCGAGCATCTGCATGAGAAATATGCAGAAGGGGGTTATCTGCATCTGCTGATTCCGGGGTCGCCCAACGAAGCTCCGCTGGCGGAACTCCGTGCCATAATAAAAGACCGCGCCAGGCTGCGCGGAATCTTCGAATCTATTTACAAAGCATTATGTCCATAATCATACGGTCGGCGGACTTCATGCCCATCGACCCTATGGACCCGAGATTGCGTATTGTCTTTTCGACGTCGTCGTCGATTATGCCGTCGGTGGAGGGGATGCAGGTCCCACGGAGCGCAAGAACGGCCGACTGGACGGCGCAAGACACACCCGAAGCCACCTTCATGGCACAGCCCACCTTGGCACCGTCGCACACCATTCCGGTGATGTTTCCGGCCATATTCTTAATTGCGGCGCACACCTCTTCGTAACCTCCTCCCTGCAGCCATACTATGCCACAGGCAGATCCGGTACTGGCCACCACACATCCGCAGAGGGCGGACAGCTTTCCAAGATATGATTTGATGTGGATGGCGACGAGATTGCTGAGAATCAACGCCCTGGCAAGGCGCTCGTCGTCAACTCCATACTTGTTTGCATACGCTATAACGGGCATGCTCACGGTTATGCCCTGGTTGCCGCTGCCGCTGTTGGACATGGCTGGAAGGGTACATCCGGCCATCCTTGCGTCCGCCGCTGCGGCCGTCATGCCCATGGCGTAACTGAGGAAGTCGTCTCCGAACACCTCGCGCTGGTTCTCCCGTATGGCCCGACCGACCATCATTCCGTAGTGGCCGTCCAGACCTTCCCTGGCAAGAGCCATGTTGAGGGTACGATCCTCCAATATGAAGGAGATGCGCTCGAAGGGAACCGTACAGGCAAAATCGAATATCTCCCGGACCGTAAGTCCGTCGTCGCCCGCCGTCCTGTCCGCAGCTGCGGCTCCCGATTCGGAACTCATAAGGATGTGGTCAGCGAAGCTGGTCTCCACTATGCGGTCATGATCGTCTTCTATTATTGCATATGCATGGGGATCCACCTCCGCACTGGCCTCCGCCCTGCCGTCGACAGAAACCGTCGCCTTGACATAAAGCAGCCTGTCCACGGGGGCAACCGAAATACCGACCTTGCCGGATGCCACCAGTTCCCTGGCCCTGGCCACGGCATCTTCCGAAAGGGCAGCCAGCACCTCGAGTCCGCGGGACGATTCCCCGCAGACGGCACCGAGGGCCGCGGCCACCGGAAGTCCCACCATCCCAGTTCCAGGGATACCAACTCCCATACCGTTCTTGAGTATGTTTCCGCTGACGGACACGTCGATACGGAATCCGGCCTTCAGGCGCCAGCCTTCCGGGCAGAGCGTCGGGCAGTTATCGCATATTATCTCTGTTGCCTTGGCTACCGCGAGGGCTACCGCAATGGGCTCGGTACATCCGAGGGCGGGCTTAACCTCCCTGTGGACGATGTCTATGATCTGGGAAACTCTATCGGCCATATTTGCTGTAAAGATATGGAAAATACGCCAAAATTGCTTACTTTTGTTCTGTATACATAAGGTAACGCATGAAACTTCATATCCAATCCGAAACTTCCAGGCTGCGCACCGTCATACTCGGTCTCCCGGACTCTCCCGGACCCGTACCCAAACTGGAAGAAACCTTCGACGCCAAATCGTACGAATCGGTCCAGAAGGGAATCTATCCTTCCGAAAAAGATATGGTGGCCGAGATGAACGCCTTCGAGGCGATTCTCCATAAATACGGAGTGGAAGTCCTCCGTCCGGAACCGGTAGAGGGCTGCAACCAGGTCTTCTCGAGGGACGTAGGCTTCGTCATAGACGACAAGATCATAGTTTCCAACATCATCCCCGACCGTCAGGAAGAGATCGATGCCTACGGCAAGATCTACAAAAAGATCCATTACAAGGATATCTACAATCTCCCCGAGTCCGTCCATATCGAGGGAGGCGACGTCATCCTGTACAACGGAATCATCTTCCTCGGACAGTACGCCTTCGCCGATTACTCTCAGGTCAAGACCGCACGCACCAACCGCCTGGCCATCGACTTCCTTCAGATGATCTTCCCCGAAAAAACCATCATCCCGCTGAATCTCCGCAAGAGCGACACCGACCCCCGCGAAGGTATACTCCACCTCGACTGCACCTTCATGCCAGTCGGCAAGAACAAGGCAATAATCTACCGCGACGGCTTCCTCAACCCGAGGGACGCCGAGCATCTGGTGAATCTGTTCGGGCCGGAGAACGTATTCGAGATTACGAAGGAAGAGATGTACTGGATGAATTCCAACGTGTTTTCCATCTCGGAAGACGTGATCGTTACGGAAGAGCATTTCACCCGTCTCAACGACCACCTTCGCAATAAATGGGGGATGACCGTAGAGACCGTTCCCTACCGGGAGATATCCAAGATGGGCGGTCTGCTCCGCTGTTCCACCCTGCCACTTTACCGCGACTAGCCATGGCGAAACTTGCAATGATAGCGTTCGGAGGCAACGCCCTCCTGCGTGCCGGCGAAAAGGGCACGTTCGCCCAGCAGATGCAGAATGTGGAAGACACCTGCGCGCAGCTGTGCCATCTGGCAGCCAGAGGTTACAATCTGGTGATAGGGCACGGAAACGGCCCCCAGGTGGGCAACGCGATGCTCAGGCACGAGGCCGGGAAGAAGGTCTTCGGCCTTGAGGCTATGCCCATGGATTTCTGCGGGGCGGAAACACAGGGCTCGATAGCCTACATGATCGAAACCGGCATGGAGAAGGTCCTGCGCCGGGCAGGCCTGGACAGGAAGGTGGTATCGCTGGTTACCCGCGTGGAAGTGGCTGCCGACGACCCCATGTTCCTTAACCCCACCAAACCTGTGGGACCGTACTACGAATCTGCCGGCAGCGACGGGGTTTACCGTGAGGATCCCCAGGGCCGTGGCTGGCGCAAGGTAGTGCCTTCGCCCGTCCCCGTGCGTATCAACAACATCGGGCTGGTGGAGAAGCTTGCCCGCGAAGGCTATGTGGTGGTTACCGTCGGAGGCGGCGGAATTCCCGTTGTAAAGGACGGAGAAGGCTACCGCGGGGTTGAAGCCGTAATCGACAAGGACCTCGCGTGCGCCCTGGCCGCCACGTCCATGAAGGCGGACGAATTCTACATTCTCACCGACGTGCCCAAGGTTTACATCAACTTCCGCACTCCTCAGGAAAAGGCAATCGATACGATGACGGCCGAAGACGCGGAGAAATATCTCGCCGAAGGCATGTTCGCCGAAGGCTCGATGGCACCGAAGGTGCGCGCCGGCATACAGTTCGTCCGCGGAGGCGGAAAGGAATGTGTTATTACCGCGGCCGGGCAGCTGGACAACCCCGCATGCGGCACAAGGATAACTCTTTAAACGAAAGATATGACTGTCAATCTTAAAAAACGCAGTTTCCTCAAACTTCTGGACTATACTCCGGAAGAGATAGAATATCTGCTGGACCTGGCGGCGGAACTCAAGGCCGCGAAAAAAGCCGGAACCGAGAAGCAACACCTCAAGGGGAAGAACATAGCGCTCATATTCGAGAAGACCTCAACCCGCACCCGCTGCGCCTTCGAGGTTGCATCCCATGACCAGGGCGCTCAAGTCACCTACCTCGGCCCCACTGGTTCGCAGATAGGGATCAAGGAATCGATGAAAGACACCGCCCGTGTGCTGGGACGCATGTACGACGGGATAGAATACAGGGGCTTCGCGCAGAAGACCGTGGAAGAACTCTCCGAATACTCTGGAGTGCCTGTCTGGAACGGACTCACCAATGAGTTCCATCCCACCCAGATCCTAGCCGACTTCCTTACCATGCGCGAGCATGCCGGCAAACCCCTGTCGAAGGTAACTTACGCCTACCTGGGCGATGCCCGCTTCAACATGGGCAACTCGCTGATGGTGGGAGGCGCAAAGATGGGTATGGACGTGCGCATCGTAGCTCCAAAGACCCTACAGCCGGACGCAGCACTGATTGCCGAGTGCAAGAAGATTGCCGAACAGACGGGCGCCCGCGTCACCGTAACCGACGATGTGGACGCCGGAGTGAAGGGCTGCGACTTCATCTACACCGATGTATGGGTGTCGATGGGCGAACCCGACGAGGTCTGGAAGGAGCGCATCGCCCTGCTCAAACCTTACCAGGTCAACGCCTCTCTGATGGCGCGCACCGGCAACCCGGAATGCAAATTCATGCACTGCCTGCCGGCATACCACAACCTGGAGACCCAGGTCGGAAGGGACGTTCACGCCAAATTCGGGCTGGACGGCCTGGAGGTTACCGAGGACGTATTCGAAAGCAAAAACAGCATCGTGTTCGACGAGGCCGAGAACCGCATGCATACTATAAAGGCCGTAATGGTAGCAACTTTGGGAGACTGATAATATGAAAAAGATTCTTTTGATCATGAGCGCGGTGGCAGTGATCGCCGCCTGCAAGCAGGAATTCACCATCGTTCACATGAGCGATCCCCAGGTGGGATTCCACGACGACACCGAGCACTTCGTGCACTCCGACTCTCTGTTCAGCGCGGCCGTAGCCGCCATCAACGACCTCAAGCCCGAGGCCGTGATTATCACCGGCGACCTTGTGAACGATCCCGCGATCGAGGAGCAGCACGAGATTTACGCTGCCCACGTGGCCGAAATCCAGGCCCCGGTTTACGCAGTTCCCGGCAACCACGACATCCGCGGATACACCGAGGAAAAGCGTCACGAGTTCCTGGACCGTTACGGATACGACTGCTTCGCCTTCAGCGCGAAGGACGTCTATTTCATCGGAATCAACAGCGACTGCATCAAGGACGGGGCGGTCGACGCCGAAGCCGGCCAGCTCGAATGGCTCATCAACGAACTGCAGAACGCACAGGGATCAAAACACATCGTGGTGTGCATGCACTGCCCCATCATACGCGAGACAATCGACGAACCCGAGGATTACTTCAACTTCCCCACCGAGAAGCGTCACGAATACATCTCCCTCTTTAAGGAGAACGGAGTGGACCTGGTCCTTGCGGGGCACACCCACAAGTCATTCATGACCGAATACGAAGGTATATTCTTCACTGCTGCGGGTCCCGTCGGGAACGCCTTCAAGCCCTGCTATCCCGGATTCAATGTAATTAAGTTCGGGCGCAAGGGATTCTCCGTGGAGTACGTCAATACTCCGGGGATGGATCTCAGCCAAAGCAGCTTCGAAGAATAAGGAAGAAAATCAGGCCGGATACCACCAGCTTTGCGCCGGTGCCTATTAGGAAGCCCAGGAAGGCTCCCAGGGCGGCCTTTACCGAATGCATGGCATCCTGCCCCGCGAAGACGAGTTCGCCGACGAAGGCTCCCAGCAGGGCTCCCACAAGTATGCCGATCGGGGGTATGAACATCCCCGCGAACAGGCCTATGACGGCACCGAGCGACGCCTCCCTGTGACCGCCGGAACTGCGTGTCAGCCAGCCGGGAACCAGATAATCGATTACGGTAACGACGACCGTAACCGCAAGGAACGCCCAAAGGACGGTACTGGAAACCGCCAGGCCGGCGAGCCAGGCAAGCAGGAGACCGACCCATGCGAGAGGAGGGCCGGGAAGCCCGGGAACCACGCTGCCTATTATGCCAAGGACAGCGCAGATGAAGGCTGCAACGGTAAGTATAATCATACGGTACAAAAGTAGCACTATTATTTATTCTTGTTATCTTTGTGCATAAGATATTTTGCCATGTTCGCAAAAGAGGTTTATATAAGGCGCAGGGAGAGGCTGTTGGAATTGCTGAAGGGCGAGACCGGCATAGCCGTTTTTATCGGAAACGCCGATGCGCCGGCCCAATACAAGGATAACTGCTATAAATTCCGCCAGGACAGCACCTGGCTGTATTACTTCGGACTGGATGAACCCGGCTGGGCCGCCATACTCGATATCGACGCCGGCACATGGACCCTCTACGCCGACGACGTAAGCATCTCCGACATTATCTGGATGGGCCCTCAGCCCAGCGTGGCGGAGCAGGCCGCAGCGGTGGGGATAGACAGGACTGCCGCCTCATCGAAACTCGACTGGGCGGTGTCGCAGGCGATAATCACCGGCAGGAAGATCCACAGCATCCCCCCTTCGCGATACTACAATACCCTCAAACTCGACAAACTCGGCATAGACGCCCCCTCGGAAGCCCTGATACGTGCAATTATCGCAATGCGTCTGGTGAAGGAGCCCGAAGAGATAGCCGAAATCGACGCAGCATGCGTGCTCGGGCAGAAGATGCACACCGTGGCCCGCAGGGGCATACGCACCGGCAGGGTAGAGCAGGAGATAGTGGGAGAGATGGAGGGCATTACCCTGGCGGAAGGATGGGGAGTGAGCTTTGCCACCATACTCACCCAGCACGGAGAAGTATTCCATAATCACGGCCATTCGGGGCTGATCGAGCCCGGAAAGCTTATGGTTATCGACGCAGGCGCGGAGAGCAATTCGCACTATGCGTCCGACTTTACGCGCACCTACCCTACCTCGGGAGTGTACTCCCCTAAACAGAGGGATATCTACAGCATAGTTTACGACTGCCACGAACTAGCTTTCTCCCTCATCAAACCCGGCAAGGCATACAGGGACGTGCATCTCGCGGTAGCGGAACTCATGCTCGAAAGGCTCGCCGCACTCGGACTCGTACACGGCGACCCGGCCGAAATGGCTGGCCTCGGAATAGCCGGACTTTTCATGCCTCACGGGCTCGGGCACAACATGGGCCTCGACGTACACGACATGGAGGATCTCGGCGAGGATCTGGTGGGATACGATCCCGACCAGAAACGCTCGTCGCAGCTGGGGCTCGGAAGCCTCCGCATGGCCCGGCGGCTCGTTCCCGGGAACGTCATCACCGACGAACCCGGCATCTACTTCATTCCCGACCTTATCGAACTCTGGCGCAAGGAGGGTAAAGGAAAGGGGATGGTTGATTTCGACGCCCTCCGCGAGGGCTATTACGACTTTGGCGGCATAAGGATAGAGGACGACGTGCTGGTTACTCCCGACGGAGCACGCAGGCTCGGAGGCACCCGGCTGCCGGCATCGCCCGACGACGTGGAAGCCGCTATGGCGGAAGACAGGATTATTAACGCAAATACCAAATAACAGACTATGGGACTTTTGGAGAATAAAGTCGCCCTCATCACGGGCGCATCAAGGGGAATTGGAAAAGCTATCGCCCTTAAGTTTGCATCCGAAGGAGCCGACATCGCGTTCACCGACCTGGTAATCAACCAGGATACGGTAAGCGAAATAGCAGCACTCGGACATAAGGTAAAGGCATACGAAAGCAATGCCGCCAACTTCGAACAGACACAGCAGGTCGTGGACCGCGTGCTCGAAGACTTCGGCAAGATAGATATACTCGTGAACAACGCCGGCATAACCAAGGACGGGCTGGTGATGCGTATGACGGAGGACCAGTGGGATGCCGTGATAGCGGTGAACATGAAGTCCGCCTTCAATTTTATGCACGCGGTGGTTCCCGCCATGGCTCGCGCCAGGCAGGGCAGCATAATCAACATGTCGTCCATCGCCGGACAAATGGGCAACCCCGGTCAGGTGAACTACGCAGCCACGAAGGCCGGACTCATAGCGATGGCCAAGTCGGTTGCCAAGGAGATGGGTTCGCGCGGCATACGCGCCAACTCCATCGCTCCAGGATTCATCGTTTCGGACATGACCAACGCCCTGCCCGAAAAGGTCCGCGAGGAATACATCGCCCAGATTCCGCTGAAGCGCGGAGGCACCCCCGAAGACATCGCCAACGTGGCCCTCTTCCTGGCCAGCGACATGTCGTCGTACGTTACCGGACAGGTTATCCCGGTGAACGGCGGACTCTACTGCTGACGGAAGCAATCCGATGAAAGCAATTACGCTGATGCGGAGCATCGCCGACATGGTGATGCCCCGACACTGTACCTGCTGCGGCAGGACGCTGCTTCTGTTTGAAGATAGCCTTTGCACCTGCTGCCGGGCCGACCTCCCCGAAACGCGATTCTGGAAAAGTGCGCTTAATCCCATGTCCGAAGCGTTCAACGCCCTGATCCAGAGATGTATAGACGAGGCTGATGGAGCTGCTGCGTACCAGCCTCCCGCTCTGGCAGCGGCGCTGTTCTATTACAGGGGCGGATACCGTAATCTGACCAGGAGCCTCAAATATCACCGCGACTTCGGCGCCGGACGTTACGCCTCACGTCTGCTCGGACGCCGGCTGGCCGGCAGCCCCCTGTTCGCCGACGTGGATCTGGTAGTACCGGTACCTCTCCACTGGAGACGCCTTTGGTCGCGCGGTTATAATCAGGCGGAAGTCATAGCGGGCGAAGTGGCAGCTGCGCTCGAAGTCCCCATGTACAGGAAGCTTCTTGTCCGGCGGAAAAGGACCCGGAGCCAGACCGGATTCGACAGGGAGGGTCGTCTCCGAAACGTCCGCGGAAGCTTTGCGGTAAGACACGGAAGAAGGGCTGCCGGGGTGCTGGCAAGGGCTTGCCACATCCTCCTTGTGGACGACGTTTACACTACCGGTGCAACCCTCGCGGCATGCGAAAGGGCGCTGCGCGAAGCAGCCCCCGCGAAAAGGCCGGATAGGTGGGGAGAGAACCGCATTCTACGCATTTCTGCCGCAACTTTGGCCTATGTAGGTTATTAGGGAGAAAATTGCTATATTTGCAGTCGGATTTTATGGTATGGAGAAAGAAAAACTCATAATACTCGTGACCCGTTCCACGGCGCTGGAGGGGTCCACCCTGGATTATCAGCAGAACTCCCTTTTGCTCGAACGAGGCATCAGCAGCCAGGGCAAGACAATTGCCGAGCAGTTGATGAACATCGACCTTGCCGCCGCATACGAAGAAGCCGCTCGCATGGCTGCCCGCAAGGACATGATAAATGTCTTCCGTCTGCGCAACCTGGCCGGTTACGTACTCAAGCATAGCGACGCATCCTACAAAGGGAACGACGCGGTTCTGCTGCGCGTATGCTCCGAAGCCAACGAGGCTTTGATGCACTATCCCTCGTCCGGTGATGAAGCCATCCGCAGGGCCTCGTACCTGGCGCACTTCCTTATCTCGGCGGGCAAGCCCTGGTCGGAAGGCAACGACCTTATCGGGCGCCTGGTGATGAACCTGATCCAGATGAACGCCGGCCTTGAGCCGGACACGGTGCCCGCAGACTATGCGGAAGAATACAAACGCGTGCTGTCCGCCTCCGTGCGCGAGGACATAGCCGATGTTTTTACGGACCATGTAGCCCTGGCGCTGAAGCCTGCCGCCGGAATGAAGCTGCAGGATGCAAAGGGCAGCCACGAAAAGGCGGCGGTACCAGGAATGGCAGTCGCTGCCAAGCCGGAAGCGAAAGAAGCCGCGCCGGAAAAGGCTGCCGCAGCTGAAAAGGCCGTAGTGACCCGGACGGCACAAAAGGCGCCAGCGCCGGAAAAACCCAAGAACAAGCAGCGCATACTCGAGCTACTCGCAAAGCATCCGCGCATGACAACGGCGGACCTGGCCGGAGTGCTGGAGATATCCTGCAAGGGTGTCGAAAAGCACCTGGCGCAGCTCAAGGCCTCCGGAGCGCTCAGGCGCATAGGTCCCGACAAGGGCGGACGCTGGGAAGTAGGACTAAACTTATAACACAATATCCTTAGACTACTGAAATGACTAATAGATGGTATTTATTACCGCTGATCTTCGCAATCGCAGGCACCGCCTGCACGAGGGAAGAATTTGTTGAAGACGATCTAAAAGTTGGCGAAACCCCCGCAGCCGTTGCAGAGCCAAGCCACAGGGCCGTAGTGATAACAGTTGACGATGCCCTGGCCGCCCAGTTGGAAAAGGCGGATTCGCAGGGAGCCTCCACACGCTCCGAAATGATGGCGGACACCTTCGCCGGGCTGGGAGTCGTGAGCTACGAACGTGTTTATCCTTATGCCGGACAGTATGAGGAACGTACCCGCAGGGAAGGCCTCCACAAGTATTATATCGTACGCTTTTCCGACGACGTTCCCACCACCAGGGCTCAGAGCGTCATGGGAGGCGTAGAGGGTATCACCAAGGTGGAAATCCCCCACAAGATAAAGCGGATGGCATCCATCCCCAACGATCCCTACTTCAAATGGCAGTGGGACATGTACAACGACAAGTCGCTCAACCTCGCCGTTACATACAACGAATCCTCGATAGGTCTTACGACGTACTCCAACCTGGGTGCAGACATCAACGTGGTTGACGCCTGGGAACAGTACACCACCGGTAGCGACAGGATCGTGGTGGCAGTTGTTGACGGAGGCGTGGACCTGACGCACCCCGACCTCGCGGCGAACTGCATTCCCGCGGGAGAGAACGGTAGCTGGGACTTCGTCAACAACAAGAGTAAAATAATAGTCGACTCGCACGGCACCCATGTGGCAGGTACGATCGCCGCCGTCCGCAACAACGGAATCGGTGTTGCGGGCATCGCCGGAGGCGATTATGCCGCAGGCATCGGCGGCGTCCGTATCCTTAGCTGCGGAATCTTCGACGACAACGCCGATTTGTCCGACGACGAATGGGACGCACTTACGTTCCGCGCCCTTAAGGCCGGAGCCGACCGCGGAGCGGTCATTTCCCAGAACAGCTGGGGTCATGCCTACGACTGCGACAGCGAGGGAAACATTACCTCCAAAGGACTCCAGGAGGCCAAGAACGACAAAATCACCGATTACGAAAAGGCAGGTATCGACTACTTCTATAAATACGCAGGTTGCGACAATAAAGGCAACCAGCTCCCCGACTCTCCGATGAAGGGAGGACTCGTGGTGTTCGCGGCCGGTAATGACGCCATCCAGTACGGAGTTCCTGCCGATTATGAAAAGGTAATCGCAGTAGGCGCCGGACAGGCTGGATACGGCCGCGCATGGTACTCCAACTACGGCAGCTGGGTGGATATTTGCGCACCGGGAGGTGATAATCTCGGCGGCGGATACGGCCCCGAAAGCGACAATGTAGGATATAGCCGCGGCAATATATACAATCTGTATGCTACGGTTTCGCTTCCGGACTACGACTACACAAACTACGGCTATATGTCCGGCACTTCGATGGCCTGTCCTCATGTGAGCGGCGCAGCCGCATTGCTGCTGTCGCACTTCGGCGGCCCCGGATTCACCAACGAAGACCTCCGGAACCTTCTTATCGAAGGCGCGGACAACTCGCATGTCAGCAGCACCAAATACGTAGGCCCGTGGCTCGACGTTATGGGATCCTTCAAAAAGGGCTGCTCGTCGACCATCGCCCCGGAAAAGCCCGCCGGCATCTCGGTTACGGTCGGGGGACGTGCCATCACCGCGGACTTCGTGGTTTCGGCCGATGCCGATGACGGACAGGCCAGAGGAATCCTCTGCCTTATCGGCAAGGACAAAACGGCGGTCGAGGCAAGCACTCCGAAGAATCCCGGAACAGGGGTCCTCTCATACCGTATGGACGCCGGATGGGCGGCCGCAGGCCAGAGCGCAAGCGGGGTCACCGGCAAACTCCAGCCCGGAACCACCTATTATATGGTCTGCTACGCCTACGATTCTTCGATGAACTATTCGGAGCCTTCGGAGACATATACGATAGTAATCCCCGAGAACCACGCTCCCGCAATTGCGCACGAACCCGGCGACGTCATCCTTTTCGGCACCGGCAAATCGGCCGAAATCGACCTCAACGGCTGCTTCGAAGACGAAGACAAGGACGAGTTCAACCTGCTGTGGAACGTGGCGGACAAGAAAATAGTAAGCGTCAAGGAAGACGGCGGCATCCTCAAGCTCAGCTCCCTCAAGAGCGGCCTCACCTCCATCACGGTGACGGCCGACGACGGCGACAAGCAGACCCAGGCCGTGATTCGCATCCTTGTTAAGGAATCCAGCGCAGACCCGGCCGAGACCTATCCTTCGCCCGTCACCACCGACCTTGTCATACGTACCGAAGGCGAAACCTCCCACTACGTGCGCATAGTCAGCTCCACTGGCAAGGTTGTTTACGAAAAGACCTCCACCTTCAGCGGATTCGATCCCCTCATCATCAATATGACGGGACTTGCCCCGGGACGCTACGGAGTCACAGTCAAGTACAACGGAAACACCTATCGTAAAACCATCGTCAAGATATGAAACGCATTCTGTTGACTTGCGCAGCCGTCCTTTCCGGACTGGCACTCCGTGCGGGAAACCCCGTCTCGGAAGCACTTCCCTTCACGCAGATTGATTTCAGCCCAGCATCCCTGGCGATGGCTTCCAGCAAAGTGGCCAGCGTAGCGACTGTTCCCTTCGGCTCATATAACGGAGCTGCAGCATTCGGATTCCTGAACTACATGCCCGAAATCGACGGCACTTTCTATTCCTTCATCGGCGGCACCCTGCATCAAAACAACGTCGGGGCCTCCCTCGCGATTGTCCGCGGAACGGGCAGTAAGATCGACGGCGAGAACTTCACCCCCTCGGAGATTATGGTCAACGCCGGTTTTGCCTGGCGCTTTATCCCCATGCTCAGCACGGGAGTAAACGTCAAATATGCTAAGGAAGAAATCCTCAACGGCTATAGCTACGGCGCAGTTGCGGTGGATCTTTATCTGGCGGGAGAATATGAGGACTTTGACTTCGCCGCAGGTATTTCCGACCTCGGGAAGAAGGTTGGGTCCGAAGCCACCGGCAGCTTCTCCCTCCCGGCGGCGGTTTCGCTCGCCGGAGGATGGGATCATTCCTTCGCTGAGAAGCATGGAATGAGGCTTCAGGCAAAGGCAGATTACTTCTTCTCCGCAGCGATTGCGGCTGCTGCAGGAGCCGAATACAGCTACGACTCCACCGGATTCGCCCGCCTGGGATACCGCTACGGCGGCGACAGCTTCATGCCTTCATTCGCATCTGCGGGTCTCGGGGCACGCTTCGAGGGATTCGCTATCGACCTGAACTATATCTTCGCCTCCAAAACCCTTGGCGGGAGCATAGGACTGGGTGTAAGTTATTCATTCTGATTTAATTATGAACAAAGGAAGCTTGCCTGTAGAGCGCCAGCGCGAAATCTGGGTAGACTGGATGCGCGTGGCCGCGTGCTTCATGGTGATGCTGGTTCACAGCACCGAACCGTTCTATCTCGGAGGCGACGGTTCCCTTATCCTCACACGCACCGACGCCTTCTGGGCATCTTTCTTCGACTCCTTCGTGCGCGCATGCGTACCATTGTTCATAGTTGCTTCGAGCTACCTGCAGTTCCCCCTGCACTATTCCACCGGGGAGTTCTTCCGTCGCAGGGCTGTCCGCATACTGATTCCGTTTGTAATCTGGACCGTGGTTTACGCCCTCTGTTGGGGTGAGCCGGTGCAGAACTTCAAAGATCTCCTGCTGAACTTCAACTACGCGGCCGGACACCTTTGGTTCATTTACATGCTGGCCGGGGTGTATCTGCTGATGCCCCTTCTCTCCCCCTGGGCGGAAAAGGTCGGCAAACGCGAGCTGCTGGTCTATCTTGGAATCTGGCTCCTGACCACATTGATTCCACTTTTACGCGACTGGGTAGGTGGCGCTCCGACAGTTATCTACGGAGTGTCAGGTCTGCCGAGGCAGGCTCTCTTTCCCCTCTGGGGGGAATGCAGTTGGAACGCCTACGGGGTGTTCTATTATGTGAGCGGCTTTATCGGATACCTTCTTCTGGGTCTTTACTTCCGAAAATTCGGACGTGAGCTTTCGTGGGGCAGCACGCTTACCATAGCCGTGCCGGTATGGATTGCAGGATTTGCAATCAGCTTCGGCGGATTCCTCCACAGGGTGCTGGAGTCGGCGGAAGGAGTATTTCCCGTCGGAGGCAAGGTCGAGATGGCGGTATGGTGGGAGACCACCTGGTGCAACGACACCATAGGCGTGGCGCTGATGACCATAGCCTGGATACTGCTGTTCCGCAAGTTCAACAGCGAAGGCGGCTTCTACCGCAAGGTGCTGCTGCCTGTATCGAAGGCCAGCTACGGCATGTACCTCTGCCACCTGCTGGTGCTGGTTCCTTTCTGCGGACTGTTCCGGGGACTTCTCGGCAGCGGCGCCGAAGGCCTGCTCGGATTCTGGACCACTCCCGTGGAGATTCTTCTTGCCGCACTCTGCACCTTCCCCTGCGTCGCCATCGCCTGTGTGTTTCTGCGTCGCATCCCCAAGGTAGGCAGCTTTATTTCTTAAATTCCGTCTCAGCGACTAATCTGTTTGCAAAAACGGCCTGTTTTGCAAACAAACCCGCAAAAAATCGTAATCCGTTCGCAAAAAGGTCCCTTTTTGCGAACGGATTGAAGTTTTTGGAAGCCTGTTCCCGAAAAGGGCCGGATTTCGAAACGGGATGTAGTATTTCGAGGTTTTGTCCCCAAAACAGGCCGGATTTGGGGACGGAATTATAGCGAACGCTGGAAGTGAAGAACGACGGGGGACGGAACGGCGGCCGGAGGGCCCGCGCTGCGCGACCTTTTGCGAACTCTCCTTTCAGGGAGCGCGAGCGGAGCCTCCGGCGGCGGGGAACCTGCAGATACCCGCGAGGATCAAACGCGACAGCCGGAGGGCCGCGAAGCAAGCAAGTCCCCCACTATTCCAATTGGAAGTCGTAGGGTGGCATTCGGTCGCCGATAAGCGGTTCGTACCTGAAATCCGGACCGCGTTTAGCATTAAACTCGTCCTGCACCTTCTTAAGCAAGGCCGGTTTCTGTATCAGATCTATTGCAGCCAGCGCCAGCACTTTGGCAGCGGTCACAAGGCCCTTGGTACCTATTGTGCTGCCGGCCACGGCGACGTTCTGCCAGCTGTGGCCTGACGACCCGGGAATGAAGGTCTGTACCTCGAATCCACCGTTTGGCACGCACCACGATACGTCGCCCACATCGCTGGAACTTCCTGTTCCGTATTTCATCTCAGGCTCCAGGGGCAGTGTACGATAGATAATGTCGAAAGGACGCGATTTGCTCTGGGTTTCATAAATCTCGCGTGCGAACTGCATCTCCCGTTCGTCCCACTTCGGAGTTCCAACAGTCTCGAGTTTTTCCTGAAGCAAGGTTGCCAGAGTACGGTTATGTAGTTTGGACATGCTGCTGGAAAGGATTTCTATCTCGACACGGGTCTGGGTACCGAGAGCCGCCCCTTCTGCCGCCTGGCGCACCCATTCCACGAGGGGACGGAGCTGCGCCTGAGAAGGAGCGCGGGTGCCAAGATCAACACAAGCGTAATCCGGCACAACGTTCTGCGCCGCTCCGCCGTTCTTGTAGCGATAGCTTAACCTGCACCCTTCCGGTATATGTTCGCGCATCATGTTTATCATATGAGTGAACGCTTCCGCGGCATCCAGGGCCGACCTTCCGTCCCAGGGGTGGGCCGAAGCGTGAGCCGGCTTGCCGTAGAAACGCACGTCCATCGACACCCTATCGAGCCAGGGATTCACATATACGTATTGCCTGCTGCCAGGATGCCAGTCCAGCATCACATCCACCCCTTCGAAAAGACCGGAACGGGCCATATAAACCTTTCCGCCGCCGCCTTCTTCCGCAGGAGTGCCGAAGACCTTGATAGTGCAGTGCGCACCGGTGAAGTCCATCCATTCCTTTATGGCAAGTGCCGCAGCCACGGAACCGGTTCCAAGCAGATTGTGCCCGCAGCCATGCCCCGGAAGACCTTCCACAAGTGCCTTACGATGCGAAACCGTATCCTGGTTCAGCCCCGGAAGGGCGTCAAACTCTGCAAGGATACCGATAACCGGATGTCCACTGCCATATTCGGCCACGAAGGCCGTGGGCATGTCAGCCATGCCGGCCTGTACGGAAAAACCACCATCCCGCAGGGTCTTCTGCAGGAGGGCGGAACTTCTGGTTTCGTGGAAGCCAACTTCAGCATAGCCCCATATCTGCTTCTGTATCCTGTCGTAATCGGCAAAATGAGCGTCTATATGGGCGAGCGCCTTTTCGGCACCGTTACTGCGTTTTTTAGCCCCGTTCGCCACAAAAGGAACCAGCATAAGGGCCACGCCCAGTAAAACAATATTTAATCTATTCATATTTACTCTATTAAGGCCCTTACCTCAACGTGTGCCGGCCAATTGAACTCAGATAATCGATAAGCAGCTGCGGACGTTCCGAGAGGATTATGTCCGGCTCCATGCCGAGCATGCGCCCGTAAACCCCGGCGGGATCGTCGAATGCAGAATCGTCGTCCATCTTGGCGGAAACGCCTCCGCACATGCTCGGCCACAGGGTATTGAGCCAGATGTACGCACCCGCCGACTTTGCCCGCGCGATGACATCTTTTACCCCATCCACGGAACCGTTCCAGCATATCTCAAACGCGAAAAACGGGTCTTCCCATTTCAGGAAACGTTCGAAGTCCGACGATAGGGCCGGCCAACGTTCGGAATCGTAGTTGATTATCGGAACATATATCAGGTTTTCCGCGTGCCGGGCAAAACGCTTCCGAAGCAACGCGGGGGATGCCTTTCCATTGAGCAGCACCTGCTCCTGCATCCCGCGTTCGATCACCATCGGGCATATCTGGTCGTAGTACGAGAACCCACGGTCGATGTTTACCAGGATGCGGTCCTTGCAGCAGTCCAGCACCTCTTCCAGGGTGGGCATTACAAGTTCGCGCTTGCGGATGTTGTTGCCAGCACGCAGACAGAAATGCCTAATGGAATCGAGGGTCATGGTTTCAATCTCCCCTTTTCCGCTGGTGGTGCGGTCGATCGTGGCGTCGTGGCAGATGACAAGATGTCCGTCAAGGGTGCGCCGCACATCGATTTCCACCATGTCCGCCCCCATTTTTATTGCTGACTCGATGGCAGGTATGGAGTTCTCCGGCTGGTTGCGCCAGTCGGCACGGTGAGCCGATACAAGCACATATGGAGAATCCGGGTCGCGAAGTTCCGCAAGGATACGGTCCGTCCGTGTCTGAGCCCCGGCTGGGAGGGTCAGACACAGGACAGAAAGCGAAAGGGCTGCTATTCGGGCGAGCATAAGGTTTCGTTGACGTGGGAGTCGTAAATATGCCCTGCCGTATGCATAAGAGTGTTCTCGCTGGTTACGGAAAGCACGCTGTCGTCAGTCTTGGTATAACTGATCTTCAGGCTTGCTATCGAACCTGTGGAACCGTTCGGAGCAGGAATGGCGAAGTAATAGTTTCCGGGCACGAAAGTAGAGCCCGAGGGAACCAGGTCAATTGACTGGATGGCGCCGGAAGTGGTTACAAGCGAATAACCACCGGTTTTGGTATTATAATTCATACAGGTACCACCGAGGAAATTCGCGGATGTAGTAGCTGCAGCACTGGTACTGAGTGTTATTTTCTTGATATCACTCCCTACTACGCCGACTTTAAGAAGCGCGCTTCCGAGATGGAAATGTATATGTCTGGTACTGAAATCGATGTCCGAATTCGTGCTGCCATTGGTGAATGCATACATCATCAGGACTCCGGACGACACTCCGTCCTTCACGCCTGTCTGAGTACAACTGGAGGTATTGTCCCATCGGGGGCTGATACGGTCTGTCTTGAAATAAATCTGATATAATCCCGGGGTTCCGTAGAGTGCATATCCTGTGGTGGTCAGGTCTTCCGGAAGATAACCGGAGAAACTGACGCTGGTACCGCTCGCATCGGCCGTCAGTTCGTAAACGTTTACTCCGGGCGTACCGTTGGTTCCTATTACTACGGAACCATTTGCAATGCTGGCCATGGGGCCCACATAAATAACATCCCCGGCCGACCACGAAACGCTAAGCCCGTCCAGGCCAGCCCTCGTAAGGTCACTCGAAGATACTTCAAAGGAAACCGGCACCAATTTTACGGGTGCGGGGGCAGACTCCTGCTTCTCGCAGGACAGGAATAATGCAGCGGCCGCAGCGAGGGCCATGGTGATAATGACAATCTTCTTCATAAGGCTCAGGAATTAAAGAAACTAAATTCATCATCCTCCACGAACACTTCCACGCTCGCCGTAAGGAAAGACCCGGCCAATCTTACATTGACCTCTTCAATGCACGGAGCCTCATAAGGACGTGCAGACTTTTTTGTTTGTTTATTCATATTGCACATTGCTTGAATTATTTACACTTGTACGGCCCGCTTATCGACTGCACCTTCATGCTCCTGTCCGAATCCGCGAGCATATAAACGTTGAATGTTCCTCCACCCTCGTCCACACGCACCAGGCAGTGCCCGTCCTTCCCGCGAATACGGGAAGCAATCGTAGCTCCCACCGTATTGAACGTGGAAGCGGCCATGTTAGTTATGAAAATATCCATGAGCGGAAGGTAATTGGACACTTCCGTCAGTTTATCCGGACGGGGCTGGGTGTCGGCCCAGGTGTTAACCACCCATACCTGAGGCTGGAAGTACTTCATTGCCGAACCGCCGTCGGCTCCGCAGCCATGCGTCTTGGTAACGCCGTGATGGTCAGCCTTCAGTACTTCCACCTTGCCACAGACCTGAGCGGTGGGAGTCTCTATGTCTTTCCATGCCAGGGAGGAGGAGCCGTTGTAGCAAAGGTCTCCTCCGAGGAAAGCGTCGAACTTGCCGTACGAAAGACGGAAGGCGGCGCTCATGGAATTTTCGTTAGGACAATTGTCGGCGGCATTTGAACCGTCCCCGGAAATCTTTGATTTATCCGGGAATCTCTTTACCGTGGCAGTGCCGGAACCCGTCCAGAGTTCCCCGTTTACCACAAGGTTCTGTATTATGCAGTCGGGATACTTCTCCGGACTGTGCTTCAGCACTATCTGGTCCGCCGAGCCCGCCTTGAACATCTCCGCCTTCAGTCCCTTGTTGGACACATGCCATTTTACCGCCGTAATGTAGTTGGAGCAGTTGTCGGCATTGCCCACGGCCTTGGTAGCCATGTCGAAGGGATAGTCGTAGTTGGGATACCCGCGGTCCATCAAAAGGCCTATCTTGAAGGTGTCCATTAGGTAGGCGAAACTCTGCTGCTTGTACGTATCGGAGCAGTCGGAAACCGGTACGGCCGAACTCACCCCGCCGAAATGGTCGTTATGGAAGTGTGTGAGCAGGGCGTAGTCTATGTCGTAGTTGCCGGTCCATTTCATGCACTTCTTGATGTAGTCGGCGATGAACTTGCCGTAATGCACGCCTTCCGCCCGCGGATCCCAGCGGGATCGGATTTCCGTGTTGATTATGGAGGAACCGCCTGTCGGGGTCATCGCCCCGGCGGCATCCACCAGGAACTGCGTACCGTCCGGGAGGATAATGAAAGTACATTCCCCCGCAGTGGTGTTTATAAAATGCAGGTCCAGCATTCCCTGCTTCCAGGGAGAGATGACGGAACCCACGTTTTCGGAGGACGATCCGATCGAAGAGCCTCCGCCACCACTGCCACCCGAAGGGCCTATGTCCTTGGAGCCGCATCCGGCGAGCAGCAGGGCCGCAGGAACCAGGTATTTTGCAAGATTCGTGATGTGCATATCAATAACCAGGATTTTGCGTAAGATTCTTGTTGGTCAGTATTTCGTCATTGGGTATAGGGAAGAGTTCCACGCGCGGGTTGTATTCGTGTACCACGTACCTCTCGATATAACCCTCGTTGTACATCTTCGTGAAATCGGCAAAGCCATCCTCGTCGATATCCGGGGCATAGGGCCAGTAATAATCGCCGTTGGCGACCATCTGCACCAGGCCGTCGCTGTTCTTGTGCCCGTAATTGTGGTGGGAATAGGCCTTCTCGAACCAGCCCCAACGCTTGAGGTCGAACCAGCGGCGGTTTTCCCATGCGAATTCCACGCGGCGCTCCCTGCGGAGCACACGGCGAAGCAGAACCTGATCGGTAACCGTGATGGCCGGATACGAACCAGTATCACCACGCGTGGTACCGTATGCGCGTGCTCTCACATCATTGATGGCGTCGAGTACGGACTGGTCTATGTCGTTTAATTCTATCTTCGCTTCCGCATACATCAGAAGAACGTCGGCATAGCGGATAATAATGTCGGGGTTTTCGTTGTAAAGGCCTTCGCGCCATTCGGTACGCCCTCCCTTCCTCAGGCAAGCGCTGTTGAACGCTGCGTACTGGTTGTTGGGCTTAATGTCCCTGTTAGTTACCATCTTCCCGGACCATTCGTCATATACGGTCTTTACCGTGGGGTTGGGTTCGAAGACCACCCCCAGGTAAGTGGAGCCTGGAGCCACGAAAGTCTCGCAGCAGCGAGGATCGCGGTTCAAGTAGGGATTGTGCGGGTCGAACAGAGGAGACTCGTCTATCATCTTGCCGTCCGTGCACTCGTAGGCTGCAAGCAGGTCCCAGGAGGGTTGTGCAATGGCGGCGCCTCCCGCAGTTGCAGGGAGATAGTTCTTGATGCTCTGGTATTCCTTGTCGTAAAGCCTGGCGATGGCGAAGATAATCTCGGTGTTGAGTCCCTTCTCGCGGAACAAGCCTCCGTAACTAGGGTACAGGGAGTAGGCATCACTCTCCATCACCTCCTTGCAGGCATCCCTCGCTATCGCCCAGTCCTGCATGTTAAGCGCAAAGCGAGCCTTGAGCGACCTCGCCACATTGCAGTTAACACGAAAAACACCGTTGCCGCCGTTGTCGGCAGGCAGGTTGGCGATGGCATAGTCAAAGTCGGCGTAAACCTGGGTCTTGATTATGTTTTTGTCGGTCCTGGCCATCGTCATGGCCTCTTCCGGAGTGATGCTGTTAAGGTAGAAAGGCACGTCTCCGTAAAGTATGATCTGGCGTCCGTAGAGGTAGGCGCGGAAGAACATGGCCTCCGCCTTCAGCGCACGGAGAGATTCCGGGTCACCGGCCTTTTCGATTGCTTCGATTACGCGTATGGCACGACTGATGCCCTTGTAAGAGTTCTCCCAATAGGCATTGACGCTCCATGTGCTGGTGACGTTCCCCTGGGTGTATTCGTAAATTTGGGTACGCTGGGACCAGTCGTCCGAACGTTTATCGCCCCACCATTGGTTATTGATCTTCCACAGGTAAATCCTATAAAGGTCGTTGAGGGAGGTGCGGATCTGCAACGCATTCTGGTTCCAGTTGTCGCTCGACGCCTGGGAAAGCGGGTTGAGGTCCAGGTCGGCGCAAGAAGCGGCAGCTGCCAGCACCAATGCAAATACTATGGTTTTAACTATCTTTTTCATCTCTGTCAGAATTTAATGTCAAAGCCCAGGGTGTAGGTGCTTGCAATGTATGAATTGGTAGTCTGCTCCGGGTCCCATCCCTTGAGGTAATGGTCGAAGCAGAAGGGGTCGTCCATGTTGAAGTAGACGCGGCAACCCTTGATTCCCACCTTCTTGAGTATGGAAGAAGGAAGGGTATATCCAACGTTGATATTCTTTATGCGCAGGAACGAACCGTCCATGAGCCAGTAGTCGGACATCTCGTAGTTGTTACTCTCAGCGGAAGACTCGCTCAGGCGCGGATAGATGGCCTTGCGGTTCTGCTCTTCGGTGTTGTACGCGCTCCAGTATTTGCCCTTAATCACTGCGGGCGGCGAAAGCCACTGCCCGGCGAAAGGCTGCACCATATAATAGTTAAGCCTGCTCAACTGCTTTCCAACGCCGTTGAATAGCACCCCGAAGCTCCAGTTCTTCCAGCCGAGGCTGACCGAACCTCCGTAAACGAAATGGGGAAGCGAACTTCCGAGTATGGTCTTGTCGTAGGCTGCACTCACAACCCCGTCCGGGTTTCCGGCCGGTCCGCTTATGTCGTCGTATCCGATGTCGCCCGGCGAGATGGTTGTGATAAGCTGGGTGGGAGCATCTATGACTGCAGCTTTGTTCTGGAGTATGCCTATGCTCTTATACCCGTACCAGGCATTATATTCCTCCCCTTCCTTTATAATCTGGTCGCCGAGGAAAACGGTGCCCTTGAGATCGCCCATTATGGACTTGTAGTCGGAAATGTTGAAGTTGAGTCCGTACGAGAAGTCTCCGATGCGATCCTTCCAGCCGACCTTGAACTCCCAGCCACGGGTGAACATGGTGCCGCCATTCTGCGAAGGGTTGCCGTAACCTACGTAGGACGGGATGTTGATTTCCAGGAGCATGTCCCGCGTCTCCTTGTAATAGTAGTCGAGGGCTATGTCCAGCCTATTGCCAAGCAGCGACGCGTCGAGTCCAAGGTCATAGGTGTAGGTGGTTTCCCACGTGATGTCCCGGACCGCATAGTCGGTTTGAGCACCGGAAAGCTGGGCCGTACTCTTGCTGCCGGAACCGTCGAACATTATAACGTCATGGAAAGTAACGTTTGCCTGGTAAGGATAGTCGCCTATGCGCTCGTTACCAAGCGTTCCCACCGAGGCCCTCAGTTTGAGGTAATCCACGAATCCCGCCTTACGCATGAATCCCTCCTCGGAAACTACCCATCCCAGCGATGCGGAAGGGAACCAGCCCCAGCGGTAGTTCCTGTGGAAACGCGAAGATCCGTCGGCGCGGACGTTGGCCTGAAGGTAGTAACGACCCTTGTAATTGTACATTGCGCGACCGAAGAAAGAACGGTAGGCATTATCCGTCGCATTACCAGTAACCGAGATTATCTTTCCGCTGGCTTCGTCGTATGTGGCAAGGTCCAGGTACGGGAAGTCCGGGAAGGCCATATTTGTAGCGGAGCCTGACTCGATTTCATAGTGGTAGCTGTAGTCTTCATAACCGGCCATCAGGTTGACGTTGTGGGCGTTGAGGAAACGGTTCTCGTAATTTGCCACCAGCTGGGTCTCCAGAGTGTTGAAGCCGTAACGCGACTCGGTAAGGTCATTGGTCTCGTGGTTCGCCGCGTAATCTATAATGAGGTTGGTATCATAAGCGTCGTAAATGGGCACCGCCTTGCTGAAATCCTTTTTCTGCGAAAGCGAGAAGGATGGACTGAGCGAGCCGGTAAGAGAGAAGCCATCAAATAGTTTGTAACTCAGGGATATCTTACCCATGAAATACTCGTTAACCGTATGCACGTTCCCGCCATAAAGGAGGTTAGCAAGTGCGTTGGAGCCCCTTTTGCCTTCGGCCACGCGCCCGTCCGGATACTCGCCGAGATAAAGCCTGGGATACATGTTGGCGGCACGTATCGGAGTGGACTGGGGATCTTCCTTGGAAGCATGCTTGATGGAAAGATCGAAGTCGCCGGAAAGTTTGGATGAAATGTTGAAACTGTTCTTCATCCTGGCAGTAAGCCGCTCGTAGTTGGAGCCTTCGTAAATGGCGTCAGTCGATTCGTACGAGGCGGATACGCGGCTCTTGACAACCTTGTTGCCATAGCTCATGGATACATTGTGTCGCAGGGAAGTGGCGTAATTGTTGAGCATATGGGACTTCCAGTCGAAATCCGGATAAGTAATGGGGTCTATGCGATGGTTGGCCTCATAGTTCTCGATGTAACTCTGCGAATAAACCTGATAGTCTCCTCCGACAGGGTTGCCGGCATCGTTCCATTTATATTCGTTGAACATCTTCATATAAGTGACAGGATCGGTGATGTATTCCTGCCATTCGGTCGGACGTATTACGGAAAACTCGCCGTTATAGTTGATGTGCATGTCACCCTCTTTTGCCGACTTTGTGGTTATAAGGATGACCCCCGCCGCCGCCCTGGCTCCGTAAATCGAAGCCGAGGCCGCATCCTTGAGCACCGTTATCTGTTCTACGTCACCGGGCGCTACCTGGTCGATGCTGCTCACAGCGATTCCGTCCACCAATATAAGGGGAGAATTGTCGCTCATGGTAGTGACGCCACGGATGGTAACGGTAGCGCTGGCCCCGGGCATGCTGCTGGAACGCGAAACCACCAGTCCGGGGACAGTTCCCTGTAGACTCTGTGAGATGTGGGTAACGCTTTGCTGCTCTATCACCGAGCCTTGGAGCACGCCTACCGAACCGGTAAGGTCCTTACGCTTTGCGCTACCATAACCTATGGCCACCGCCTCTTCAAGTTCCAAGGCTTCCTCCTTCATAATGATGTCTCCTCCACGTCCGTTGTACACCACCTGGAGTTCGGCGTAGCCGAAGCAACTGATCTGAAGAGTATGGCCGGGTGCGACGCCTTCTACGGCGAATTTGCCGTTGTCATCGGTAACTCCCCATTTGCCGTTGTCCTTGTCCAGGACGGTGACGCCAGCCAGCGGTTGCGAGCTGCTGTCCACTACCCTGTCTTGGGCAAAAGCCAATACGGGAAGAAGGACTCCTAGTAAAATAATAAATATTCTTCTCATATTCACGGATTATCTTTTCTATTCCTTAACGCAGCGAACCGGGGTCGCAAATGATTTTTGGTACTGCCTCGTGAAGTTCACGGCCGTGGTGTACATTAGGGCAGTGTACTGGTATTCGTCGATGTCCGTTTTGAGCGATACGTCGCCTGTCGGATAGGCATGGGCGGACATGTAGAAGGCTCCGGTATCACGGAACAGCAGAGCTCCGGCGGATACGAACCAGAACGTGTCGTTGCCGAAATAGAATTCCTTGGAATTGATGTTGCTCTTGGTAAAACCGTAAACCGTCTGTATCTCAATTATCTGCGCAGCGGAAGGAACACGGTATCCGACAGGGCAGGGATCAAACATAGTCTTGGAAGTGACCTTACCGCCGTTACCTCCCCAGAGGTCGTTGCGCTGCTTGTCCTTGGTCGGGGCTGCATCGCCCTCACGCGGGATCCAGATCCATTCATCCAGGTTGGGATGTGTCTTGCCGTTCTCAACGAACATGGACTGCGGATTGGCTATGGAATACGGAATAGTACTATCGGAAGTAACGAGCTTTACCGCCGGCCAGTCGCTTCCGGCAGTAGCTATGGGAGTCATGCTGCCCCCGTACACTTCGCCGGTACCAGAACGGAGCGGGTCCTTGCGGCCCCACTGGAAATACAGTCCCACGGACAGGAAACTAGCGTGCGCATTGGAAAGTGCGCCGACGTTGTAGTCCAGCCACTGGGTATCCCCACAGGTATAGGTCCGGACTTCATCCTTGCGAGACCATATATGCCACGTCCATATTATTTCGGATGACGAATTGTATGCGGCGATAACTGCGTTGCCCTCAGGAAGATTCTTGAGGTCGGTGTTGAAGAGGACGTATCCGTCCTTGAGTTCAACACTCTTAACAATCGAATATTTCGATTCAGGCTCTGTGGCGGAATTGAAAGTACACCACAGGACATCCACGGAAGCGGGCTCAATGGCCGCAGGCACCTCGGGTGTTGAAGCCACGGCCACCCCGTTGCCCCTCACGTCGGCCTTGAACTTATACCAGCCGCCAGAGTTGATTATGTAACAGTTGGAAGTGCCGTCAGCGCTGAGGTCAACCGCGGTATCGGAAGTCGGCAGTCCCTTCTGGGTGATTGTCAGCCCATACGTACCGCTCCCCATCTTAACGGTTACGTGCGCGACCACGGCCGTTTCGGTGTTATTTTCGGGGAAGGTAACGGTAACGGCGGCGTCGCCTGTGCCATGGTCGGGCTCCAGCTTGAATGCGGGATTATCCACGGAAGCGGTCCAGTCTTTCTCGCCGAAGACATTGAAAGTGGTGGAAGTAGCGTCGAAGTTTACTTCTGTCGAAGTCTTGTCAATTCCGGTAGGAACATATGCCTGCTGCGTTACGGTAGCCTTCAAGGGCGTAACGTCCGAACCGATGAATCGCACATAACCGATACGCCGTTCAGTATCCGTGCTGGGCTCGACGGTGAGTTCCCATGAGGTCTTGTCGCCATCGGTACCGGCCTTCTGCAGGCTTGCGTATTCCATGTCGTTGATAGCGTTGTAACTGACGTTAGCCGACACTTCGAGCGTAATGGTCCCGCCCTCAGCATCAACGATATAGTCCTTCTGGGCAAGAGTCATATACGGCTCCGCCGGAGTTTTTGAGCACGCCGCAGTTAAACAAGCGGCAAACAATAACAGGAATGTCTTTGAAAAGTTACGCATATGATTGTTTCGTATTATGTTTGTCGATCAGCCTGTATATTACATAAGCGGCCACCAGCACCAGTATGCCGCTTATGAAAGCTATGGTTATACCCTTTACTTCCAGTGTTTTGCTGTCGCCTGCAAGCAGCAGGGCCGTGAGCAGCACTGCTATCACGCCGAGCGTAATGCAAAAGCAGCTTATCGCCATGTGCGAATACGACTTCACCGCCTTCGCAATTTCCGGCCCGGGAACTTTGGATGCATCCGGGTCCTTCCTTTCCTCAACTGCAGTGAACCCAGGATCCGTTGCATCTCCGGCCGGAGGGAAGAGTTCCATCAGGGAGAGAATCAGCACCGGTACGGCGCATCCGCCGAGAGTCTCGATAAGAGTGGGCGACAGCACATCAGCCGGAATAGTGTATTTAGCCGTGAACGCGATCGCCCACGAAATAATCATGGCCCACATCAGCCTTCCTCCTGTAAGGGTGCGGCTGAACAGCCCCCATATCGAAGGTATGTAAAGCGGGCAAAGTACCATGGTCAGGAAGGTCACCACCACCCGCTCGGCTCCTCCCGCGAACGGAACCGCCATGGAAACCGCTATTATTACAAGCCCGAAGAACAGTGTAAAGATGCGTCCTGCACGGATGCGCTGCCTTTCATCCGTCTGACGTCCTCCGCGGAAACGCTCCCAGATCTCGTATGTGAACACGTTCGCATAAACGTTGAGGGTCCCGGAAACGTTCGAAAGGGTGGCGGAGAGCATTGCGGCGAGCATCAGCCCCACCATTCCCTTCATCAGGACCATCCTGCTCATTCCCACGTAGGCGTCCTCGCCGAGAACCGTCATCGCCGCAGGATCGGCATCCATGCCCGGGCCGGGGACAATCACCCTGTAGATCATAGTAGGGAGGTACCAGATGAGGGGTGTAAGAAGATAAAGCACCCCGATGAGGTAGGGGCTCTTTTTGGCGTCACTTATCGTCGGGACACTTATGTAGCGCTGCACGAACGGCCAGTCGCCGCCTATCATGGACACGTGCAGGAACATCCAAAGGACTATCCAAATCCATGTGTAGTTTTCGGACGTGCCGGAGAAGAATCCCGGTATGGACGAGGCCGAATCGATGAAGTTGCCAACGCCTCCGACGGCATGGAACGAAAGCGGAATCATGAACACCACCACCGACAGGAGCACCCCAAACTGGATTACGTCGGTCATCAGCACTGCGGGGAAGCCTCCGGCTATGGTGTAGATGAGAGTTATTGCTCCGAGGATTGCAAGAGCCCACCATATGCAGAGATGCCCCGCCGGTGCGTCGCCCGCAAGTCCGGTAGAAGCCAGGGCACTGCCCTCAGGCACCTGAATCAATGCGCAGGCTATCACAGCCACGGCATAAAGCGCGACCCCCGTGTGCACCGCCCTGCCTATGATTCCGGCTATTGTGTAGAACTGTACTGTGGAATGGCCGAAACGTATCGTGAGGAATTCGCCTGGCGATTTGATTTTTATGGCCCGCCAGCGACCGGAGATCCAGCGACCAACTATAAGGGAAGAAACTCCCAGAGCCATGGCCACGCTCACCGCCACCAGGCCGGATTTGTAGGCCACCCCGCCCCAGACCACGAAGGTGCTGGCCGAGAAGATGGTCATGTATGACGAAATACCCGACAGCCACCAGGACGAATTACGTCCGGCGATAAACATGTCCTCCGAATTACGGATACGCCTACCCATCACAAGACTGACCGCAATCAGTCCCACGAAGTAAAGGAGTATCACCAGATAATCGAGAGTTGCCATGTTCAATCTAAATTACAGCGCCGAGTTTACGCAAATCATTTACCAGACGCTCGGTGTCGATGTCCTGAACGCGTTTTCCGTCTTCCGCGCAGATTGCAGCCGCAACTCCGGCGGCCTGGCCCGTTCCCATGCAGCTCGCCTGCACGCGCAGGGAGGCAAAAGCCGTCCTGTCCGCCGAGATGCACCGCCCAGCAACCAACAGGTTGGGAAAGTCTTCAGCAATCAGCGAACGGTAGGGCACGTAGGAGGGTTCTTCCAGAAAGCGTACACTCTGTCCGGCCCCGTTGTTCGAATGGATATCGATGGGATGCGCACCGCGCGAGACGCTGTCGGGGTAACGCACGGCGGAAAGATAATCATCTCCGGATATGGTAACGACGCCCCGGATACGGCGCGTCTCACGCACCCCGGCCTGTACAGCCACCGACAGCACATAAGAATCTTTGAACTCCTCAAAATTATCCTTGAGCACCCTGGCCATGCGGAAGGCCTGCTCCCTGAGTTCAACTTCCGCACGGGTAAAGTCGCGGTTGTTGCAGCCGTCGGCCGAAGTCCTGGTCATATTCACGCTGACCACTCCGGGATGCAGGGTTGTGCAGAACCACGGACCTCCGAATTCGCCGAGACCGAGGGAGTCCTTCATAGCAAGCAGCTTCTCCCTTACCGGCAGGCAATGGCAATTGACACCCTGTCTGTTATGATGGATTGCCTCCTGCATCATGGGAGTACTTGTATCGACGCCTCCGAGTACGAAATAAGTAGAAACGGGCTGGAGCATGGCCCCGTCCGTCCCCTGCATGGGAACCCCGGCCATGTGGGCAAGGTCCGCGTCGCCCGTGCAGTCCACGAAATAACGTGCGCGGAGAGCCTCCGTACCGTTCTTGTTCTCGATGAGCACTGCGTCAAGGGTGCCGCCGTCAGCCTTCGACACACCGCTAAGGTACGAATGCATATACAGGTCCACTCCGGCTTCCAGCACCATACGCTGGCAGCAGAGTTTATACAGTTCGAAATCGAAGGCAACGTTGCCGAGAGGTTTTTCGATGATGCATCCTCCCATTTCCTGTAGCCTCTCGATAAATTCCCACGGGATTCCACCAATAACTTTTTTACCGTTGTATGTAAAAACACTGATTGGCGTAACAAACCCCGTGGTGGCCATTCCGCCGAGGAAACCGTACTGCTCGACGAGGGCAGTCCTGGCCCCATGCCTCGCCGCCGCAATCGCAGCGATAAATCCCGCAGGACCGCCTCCGCACACCACCACGTCGTAAGTCCCCACGACGGGGATATTCTTCGCTATATGCAAATAATCTTTCATTTCAAGTTGTTACCACGGTTCGCAATTTATTGAATCATTTTAATAAACACGTAAGGATTTTAATTAATTTTAATACCAATTTTTATTTTATTGAAACGTTTAATATATTTGCACGGACAACAGCGACACATTTTATGCGCCAGAAGAACGGAAAAACCACAATAAGGGACGTAGCCAGGGAGGCGGGTGTATCCACTGCCCTGGTATCCATGGTAATCAATGCCAGGGTACGGGCCGACGGCACCCTCGACTGCCCCGTCAACCGCCAGACCGCGGCAAGGATACAGGCTGTGGTGAAGCGCCTCAACTACCTGCCCAACAAGGCGGCGGCCTCCCTTCGCAAAGGCCAGAGGCACACGATAGGCGTAATATGCCCGGACATGGCACGGCAGTACTTCGCCGAGATTTCCCGTCATATCGAGAACGTAGCCTACAGCAACGGATACACCGTCCTCTTCGGCAGTTCGGACGACAGGGCGCAGAAATTCGGGGAACTCGTGACCACCTTCATCGCGGACGGCGTGGACGGACTGCTGGTAACACCGTGCATGGACTGCCACGCCCATATACAGAGGGCTATAGACCTCGGCGTCCCCGTAGTGCTAATGACCAGAGATCTGCCAGGGCAGGACAATGTGGGCAAGGTTCTACTCGATAATAAAAAAGCAATCCAGATGGCCCTCGGGCACATGTTTTCCGCCGGCTACCGCAGGATAGAGATGATTTCCAACTCTTCCGGTCTATCCAACCTCACCCATAGGGAAAACCTTTACATGGAAGAGATGTCCACCCTCGGGATCAGCGCCTATGCAAGGATCAGCAGGGTCAGGGACGACAACGTGCCCGAGAGCATGGAAATCCTGCTCGAAGAGGCAATCAGGCGCGGGACGGAGGCAATCCTGTTCCCCGGCGCCTCCCTTGGAGGGATATGTTTCTCGGTCATGCGCAGGATGGGAAGGAGGATACCGGAAGACCTCGCCATAATGAGTTTCGACGGAGGCAGGGAATACACCATGTATTCGCCCAGTATCACGCAAATCCAGCAATCCAGGTCAAGGACTGCCGAAGAGGCCTTCCGCATGCTTACGGACATGACTCGCGGCGGGGAACCCCGGACAATCCTCCTAGAACCAACCTTCACGGAAGGCGGATCGACCGCGTGCATTCATCCGGAGCGCCTGGCGGGAACCGGGTCGGTATCCGACATAGCCAAAATGGACGGGAAGAACTCGCTCCTCGTGCCGGCGGTGGCATTCAGCGACAGGGGAGGATGGTGCGCCGAAACCCAGTTCCTGGATACCGTCGGGTCATCGTACCTCATGGCGCATGGGCTCGGGGCCCCAGTGGACGACGCCCGGACGGACGTGGAACTTCCATGCGAAGGCGACTACAACGTGTTGGTTCGCACTATGAACTGGACGGCTCCATGGTCAGACGCCCCCTCTCCCGGCACATTCCGGCTCCTGATAGACGGGAGACCGCTCCCGCCGGTGCTCGGCGAAGGCCCGGGCGAGTGGGGATGGCAGGATGCCGGCAAGGTACATCTCGCAAAGGGGAGGCACAGGCTGGGGCTGCGCGACCTCCACGGATTCGACGCAAGGGTGGACAGCATACTCCTAACGACCACGGACTGCATCCCGGGAGGGGACGCCGCCACAGTCCGGAAGTTGCGCTCGCTGCTTCTCCCCACACCGCGCCTTCAAAGGAAAATAGGGTACGACCTTGTGATAGCGGGCGCGGGTATGGCCGGAATATGCGCTGCCGTCACCGCCGCCAGGCTTGGGCTGAAGGTGGCGCTTATCCACGACCGCAATATTCCGGGGGGCAACAACTCCTCCGAGGTCAGGGCTGGTCTGTCCGGACGAATCAACACGGGAAGATACCCTTCGCTGGGCTACCTGCTGAACGAATTCGGGCCGGAGGAAGGAGGGGATGCCATGCCTGCGGAAATTTACGGAGATGCCGCAAAGCGGAAGATAATCCTCGACGAGAAGGGAATAAGCCTCTTTGCAGGATTCCGTGTGGACGAAGCCGTAATGGACGGTGGCACGATAAAGGGAGTGCATGCCACGAACGCGGAAACATACGACGAAATCGAGGTGTACGGCACATTGTTCGCCGACTGCACCGGGGAAGGCACACTCGGAGCCCTCGCAGGCGCCGGGTACAGCAACGACCTGGAGGACGGATGCTCACACGGAGCATCGGTACACTGGTTCTGCAGCGAGAGCGGCAGGGAAGAGCCGTTCCCCGACATAAACTGGGGGCTGTCGATGGACCCGGACACCGCACAGAAGGTGCGACGCAGTGAATGGAACTGGGCGACGGGGTTTTTCCGGAACCATGCGGCCGACGCCGAACGCATCAGGGACTATGGCATGTACGCCGCCTATTCCAACTGGTCCTACCTCAAGAACCATGCACCGTACAGGGACGAATACAGGTGCAGCCTGCTCACCTGGATGGCCACCGTACCGGCAAGGCGAGGCGGCAGACGGCTTACCGGCGACGTCGTGGTCTCCCGTAACGACCTGCTCAACAACGTCCCTTATCCCGACGGATGCGTATGCACATCGTGGCCGCTGGAGACCCGCGAACCAGACCCGGGCAACATGCACACATTCAAGGAACCCTGGCTATGCAAACGTACGCTCAATCCGGTAAAAGCCTTTATGCTGCCGTACCGCTGCCTGTATTCGCGCAACATACACAACCTGTTCATGGCCGGGCGCAGCATAAGCGTAAGCCACCAGGCCCTGGGAACCATAGCACCTATGAGGACCTGCGCAATGACGGGAGAAGTCGTCGGGATGGCGGCTGCGATTTGTCGGCAGGAAGGCAGCCTTCCTGCCGGCATATACCCATCTCACTGGGAAAAACTCGAGAAACTGATGCACCGGGGAGCCGGCCGTACCGACATCCCATACACCCAGGTGTACGACCTTTAGGTACAGTCTCTGCGGTCAGAATGAGAATCGGCACCCTGCCTGTTATAGTGGTTCGCCTCCTGCATCATGGGTATAGAGGAATCCACTCTATTCAATAAAGGTACGATGTTTCCGGTTATTATATAAGACGGCAGCTCGACCTTCCTCGCGCTGCCGTCAACAGAAAAGGGTATTTAAAAAATCTAATAACTACGGCACAAGTGCCCTTGAGAGGCCGGAGCCAGAGCCGGGTTCGCCGCTGTCAGTAAGGCTGCCATCGATGGTTATGTCGCCGCACACGGATGCGTTGTTGGCATTCCACCCGCGGCCGATGCACTCAACATACTTGTTCACGTATCCTCTGGTCGCCGTCACAGAAGTGATGCCGGCACCTATAGTTATGGTTCCGCAGGTGCAGTTATAAGATATGGCATAACCTCTCGATGCTCCGATACCGGGGGCCTGGGAGCCTCCTGTGGCGTTTATCGTTCCTCCATTGATAACGATATTTCCGCATTGCGTATAAGAATAATTAGCGGAGGATGCACCTGTTCCGATGCCGGCTCCTTCCTTACCACCTGTGGCCGTTATATTTCCTCCGTTTATCGTAATCACGCCGCAGGAACTCCTGGCCTGCTTGGTGCTGGAGCTTCCATATCCGCATCCGGTTCCTATTCCGGCACCTCCGACATTGTTGTAGGCGATACCGGGGCTGCTTGTGGCGATAATGGTGCCGCTGTTGATTGTAATGGCGCCGATAGAGTTCGCTATAGTACTGGAGAGACTGCTATTATACATTACTCCCGATCCGATACCGGCTCCATACTGTTTTGAGGTGGCAGTAATAGTACCTGTGCCGTTGAATACCAGGTTGGCATGGACATGACCACTTCCGCTCAAGGCGTTGGCTCCGATTCCGGCAGCGCCGTATCCGCCGTATGCCTCGAGATTGCCTGGACCCGAGAACGTCACTGTCTTAGAGGAGGGATCTCCAGGGGCGTCTATGCCGGCAGAACCAAGCGAGCTCATATTGGAGCCGCCATTATATCCCTTCAGAACATTGTTCCCGTACAGGATTATATTCGCCGCTCCGTTGCAGGTCATTGCGGAATAGGAATTATTGTTGGTCCTTTGGACGTTCACATTGAAAAGAACCACGCTGTAACCGTCACCGACGATCAGCGGGATATTCATGACCAGGGAAGGCTGGCTCTGGTAAACGATACCGTTGTCGTAAACACTGTAAGTGGCGTCGGAACTCTCCGACAGGTCTTTTGCGTAAGAGAACGTACCGAGCGCTGTAAGAGTGGTTGAATAAAACTTTCCGTTTGCCAGATTCACCTTCTTTACGGCATAGTACCTTGTATCATCGTTCGCCGTTATGAGGAACAGGTACTCCTGCTTAGCACCGGTAGTATTGGCCATCGCAACATAAAACTCACTCTTGAAGTCCATGGAGAAGTTCAAATTGATTAAATTACCAGCAAGACCGTCGGCCGTCACGATTATCGCTTTTGCCTTTAATGGTGTGGTCCCGTCAGGTTTGAACAACTGGAATTTGGTGATTGCCTGTTGGCTTTCAAAATTCGCATCAGATATTGTTAGGGAGCTACCGTTGACTTCGGTGATGGTTACAGTTGCCGTGGCATAGTCACAGGAAGAGGCAATGCCATCCAGGGTTCCGTACTGGGTAGTGTAGCTGTCCGACAGATAGCGGAGCTCCAACTCGTCGTTCTGGTTAAAATCTCCGGTAATGGTGCCGATGAACCTGGTGGAAGGACCGTCCGATTCCGCCGTGAGTGAGCCCACGGGAGTTGAACCCGACAGTACCGTAATCTCATCTCCGGCAGTCCAGGTAGCAGTGATGGAAGAACCGGCATCGGCAAGAGCCCTTGTGACCCTGCCTGCGTTAACAGTCACCGAATAGGTTTTAACGGTCTTTGCGACTTCGGGTTGCAACTCCTTTGAATTGCAGCCGGCGAGAGCGACGATTGCCGCAACACAATAAATAATCTTCTTCATCGCTTAGTCCTCCCATCCGGTTGAATACTCATAATCACCACGGAGGCCTGTTAACGAGCTCTCCAGAATGCTTCGGTCGAGACTGATTTCAACGACCTTTGCTACAGGTTTTTGATACTCTTTTTCCATATTGTTATTGGCTAGATAATTCCGGAATCTGTGGCTCTACGGACGAGGGCGACGGCGTTATCTGCGTCGAACTTGAGCAGCAACTTCTTGCGGTACCACTTGATGGTCTCGGTGCTGAGCGAGAGTTTTGAGGCGATCCGTGAGGACGTATAGCCTTCGGCCAGAAGGCGGAGTATGTTTACCTCGCGGTCGTTAAGCTTGGGACTATTGCTGCCTGCCTCTTTCATGTGATTGCAAATTTCGCCTTTACGAGCCGTAAAAATGCCCCCCAAATGGGGGGAAATGAGAGTCGATCAATCCAGCGAGTCTCTCTTTTTCGTAAATTAGCAGAGATGAAAAGCCTGTCCTTTTTAAGCGCCGCACTGTTGCTTGCCATACTTCCGGCAAGCGGGAAATACAACGACCACAGGGGCCACAACGTAGATTCCCTTGAGGCCGTGGTGGCGAAGTGGACGCCGGAAAAAATCGCGCAGGCCTCACAGGCGGAACTCGTGGAACTTAACAACAATTACCGCAACCTCATGCTTGGCTACAGCCAGATCAACCGGGTAAAGAGCGATTTCTATGCCCGTAAAGCGTTGGAAATAAGCAGCAGCCAAGATTGGTACTATGCCAGCCAGGACGCTTACCGCTACATCGGCCTGCATTTCTATGCCAACGAACAGTACGACAGCGCCCATTTTTATTACAGCAAGGCGTTGGAGTGCGTTTCGAAGGTGGAGGCCGGAGCGACTTCCTTCACCAATCCGGACGGATACACTGAAAAAGATATAGACGACGCCAAATCGGCGCTTTACGGCACCATCGGCAACCTGTATAACATGCAGGATTCGCTGGACCAGGCCATGGAGTACTACGCGAAGGCCGGCGAAATCTTCGACAAATACGGCTGGAACGAGAGCAACTCCATCCTTTGGTACAATATAGGCGAGACATGGGTTGATGCCGGCGAACCGCGAAAAGCCAAGGCAGCTTATGAAAAAGCGCTGGACTATGCGCTCGCATCCGGAGATTCGCTTAAGATTGCCGACGTATACAAGGGCTTCGGCAACCTCTACCAAAGCCAGGGGCGCACTGTGAAGGCGCTTCGTTACCTGCGGAAGGCCGATACCTATTATATTAATCACAAACGCGAGGAAATTGCGTCCCGCGAGGAAACCATGGACTACAGCGCCCAGGCTTTACGGCAGCAGCGTTCCCGGCTGATTATCGGCCTTGCAGTATTGCTGACGCTGCTTGTGGCCGGAGCGGTGGTGACGGTGGCGAAGCGGCGGAAAAGACTTGGTGATGACGGTGGCTCCGAAGGTTTTGGCCCTGAGAGTAGCGATACAGTCGGCGGTGAGCCCCGGGTGGCCGCTATGTCCCATGACGGGGCGCAAGCCCCGAAGTTGAACGACCGCGAGGTAGCTATCCTGAAGCTGCTGGCAAAAGGTCATACCAACGGAGAAATCGCCGAGCAGATCTTCCTGAGTCCGGAAACCGTCAAATGGTATAGGAAGAACCTTCTTTTGAAGTTCGACGCCTCCAACTCCGCCGAACTCATCTTCCGCGCAAAAGAACTCGGCCTGCTGTAGCCGGGCTTCGCCTTCACTCTTTCACCATATACTTTACAGAAGCCGACCCCTTTGCATTATTCCGTTCACAAAAACGGGCTTTTTTGCAAACGGAACTGCGAAATAACGACTTCCGTCATCAAATGGCGGCGGTTTTGCTGACGGGACGGCAACGTACGGCCGCACAACACAAAACACCCGGCGCGATTGCGTCGGGTGCTTCTGGTGGTCCCGGCAGAGACTTGAACCTGCGACCCACTGATTATGAGTCAGTTGCTCTAACCAACTGAGCTACGGGACCGGATGCCCGGACGGGCCGGGCGGGAAAATTGTCGTGCGTCAGACTTTGATCTCGACCTCGACACCTGCGGGAAGCTCGAGCTTCATGAGGGCGTCAACGGTCTTGCCGTTGGACTCCTCGATGTCGAGCAGCCTGCGGTACGAATCGAGCTCAAACTGCTCGCGGGCCTTCTTGTTGACGAAGGTCGAACGGTTCACCGTGAAGATCTTCTTGTTGGTGGGAAGCGGAATGGGGCCGTTAACCTTGGCTCCGGTAGCTTTCACCGTCTCGACGATCTTGGCGGCGGACTTGTCGACCAGCATATAGTCGAAGGACTTGAGTTTGATTCTGATTCTCTGGCTCATATTGCAAAATTAATAATTATTCGTCATCAAACGACACTCTATATCCACTCTTTTCGATAATATCCTTTGCCATCGCAGTAGGGACCTCGTCGTAATGATCGAAGGTCATCGTGCTAGTGGCGCGGCCGGAGGACAGGGTCCTCAGCACCGTCACGTAGCCGAACTGCTCGGCGAGCGGAACAAACGCCTTGATAATCCTTGCACCGTTGGCAGTGCTGTCCATGTTCACGATCTGCCCGCGGCGGCGGTTCAGGTCCCCAACGATGTCGCCCATGTAGTCCTCAGGGGTAACGACCTCGAGGCTCATGATGGGTTCGAGCAGGACCGGTTTGCACTTGGGGCAGGCGTGACGGAAAGCCATGCGCGCTGCAAGTTCGAATGAAAGTTGATCCGAATCTACGGGATGGTAGGATCCGTCAAGCAGAGTGACTTTGAGCGACTGGACCTCATAACCGGCGAGTACGCCGTTGGCCATTGCCGACTCAAAGCCTTTCTGCACGGACGGAATGAATTCCTTGGGCACATTTCCACCCTTTACGGCGCTCTCGAACTGCAGGCCGGTGACGCCTTCGTCGGCAGGGCCGATTTCGACGATGATGTCCGCGAACTTGCCGCGGCCGCCGGTCTGCTTCTTGAACACCTCGCGGTGCTGGTAGCTCGCAGTGATGGCCTCCTTGTAGTTGACCATCGGAGCTCCCTGGTTGATCTCTACCCCGAACTCACGGCGGAGCCTGTCCACTATGATATCGAGATGGAGTTCTCCCATACCACTGATAATTGTCTGCCCTGTCTCGGCGTCGGACTTGACCGTGAAGGTCGGGTCTTCTTCCGAAAGCTTGCCGAGGGCGATTCCCAGCTTGTCGAGGTCTCCCTGCGTCTTGGGCTCGATGGCGATACCGATAACGGGATCGGGGAACTCCATCGATTCGAGCGCGTAGTTGTGGCTTTCGTCACAAATGGTATCGCCGGTGCGCAGGTCCTTGAAACCTACTGCCGCACAGATGTCTCCCGCCTCCACGAAATCGATGGGATTCTGGTGGTTGGAATGCATCTGGTACAGGCGGGCGACACGCTCCTTGCGGCCCGTGCGCGAGTTGACTACGTACGACCCGGCATCGAGATGCCCGGAGTACGCACGCAGGTATGCCAGGCGCCCCACATAGGGGTCGGTCGCTATCTTGAACACCAATGCGCAGAAAGGACCGCTGGCCTCCGGATGGAGGTCGACGTCCTTGCCGTTGTGGGTGTTCGTTGCCCTGGTGGTGCCGATATCCATCGGCGAGGGCAGATAGCGTACAACTGCGTCCAGCAGGAACTGCACTCCCTTGTTCTTGTACGACGATCCGCAGGTTGCAGGAACGATCTTCATGTCGATCGTACCCTTGCGCAGCGCTGCGACTATTTCGTCTTCGGTAAGGGAGGCGGGATCCTCGAAATAACGTTCCATGAGGGAGTCGTCGCAATCGACGGCGGCTTCGACGAGCTTGTCGCGCCAGAATTCGACGGCCTCCTTCATGTCTTCGGGCACCTCGCGGATCTCGTAGTTCACGAGCTCCTCGCTGTCGTTGAACACATAGGCCTTACGACCCAGTATATCGACTATGCCCTGGAAATTTTCCTCAGCTCCGATGGGGAGGGCGACAGGGATTGCGGTGGCACCGAGCTTCGCCTTGATGTCTTCGACACAGGCGAGGAAATCGGCTCCCACGCGATCCATTTTATTAACATAGGCAATCTTGGGCACGCCATACTTGTCGGCCTGGCGCCATACGGTCTCGCTCTGAGGCTGCACGCGCCCGACGGCGTCGAAGGTGGCAATGGTACCGTCAAGTACACGCAGCGAACGCTCCACCTCAACGGTGAAGTCGACGTGACCCGGAGTATCGATCAGGTTGATCTGAAACACCTTTCCGCCATAGTGCCAGAATGCTGTGGTGGCAGCGGAGGTGATGGTAATTCCCCTCTCCTGCTCCTGCACCATCCAGTCCATGGTGGCGGCCCCGTCGTGAACCTCCCCTATCTTATGGGTTTTGCCCGTGTAATAGAGGATACGTTCGGACGTGGTGGTCTTGCCGGCATCGATGTGGGCCATGATGCCGATGTTACGGGTAAAATGTAAATCCCTGATGGCCATTCCTTATTAGAAACGGAAGTGGGCGAAGGCCTTGTTGGCCTCGGCCATACGGTGCATATCCTCCTTGCGCTTGAATGCACCACCCTCGTTGTTGTAAGCGGCCACAATCTCTGCGGCGAGTTTTTCTGCCATCGAGTGGCCGGAACGCTTGCGGGCGAATTGTATCATATTCTTCATCGACAGCGAGACTTTCCGCTCCGGACGCAACTCGGTCGGCACCTGGAAGTTGGCTCCACCGATACGGCGCGACTTGACCTCAATCTGAGGGGTCACGTTCTCGAGAGCCTGCCTCCAAATATCGAGAGGAGCCTTGTCAGAATCTTTCACTTTCTCGCCTACCATGTCAATGGCATCGTAAAAAATAGAATACGCGATACTCTTCTTCCCCTGCAACATAA
>CAMHTE010000007.1 GCA_946187975.1 uncultured Bacteroidales bacterium
GCAGAGCGCCACCGCCATGAACAACAGGGCGAATGCGAAGAACGGGTAGAAGCGTCCTATCACCTTATCGATAGGAAGCAGCGTAGCCACGAGGTAATAGACGAAGATGATGCCCACCCAGAGCATGATCGACGCGCGCGATCCGTCGCCGGCAAGGTCACCGAGGATAAGGGCGGGGCTGTAAACGAACACCGTACCCACCAGCAGCAGGAGCACGATGGAGAATACCAGCAGGACGCTGCTGGTTCCCTTTCCCAAATACCTCCGCACGATCTCCGGAAGGCCCGCTCCCCCGTTGCGTATGGAGAGCATACCCGTGAAGTAATCGTGGACCGCACCCGCAAAAATGCATCCGAACACTATCCACAGGAAGCTGGAAGGGCCGAATTTGGCACCCATGATGGCTCCGAAAATGGGGCCGGTTCCCGCAATGTTCAGGAACTGTATCATATAGACCTTCCAGGCGGGCATGGGCACATAGTCCACTCCGTCGGCCTTCTCAAGCGCCGGAGTCTTCCTTTGAGGATCTGGCCCGAAAACCTTTTCGACGAATCTTCCGTAAAGCAGGTAGCCCAGCACAAGCGCCGCCAGGCAGATAAGGAACGAATACATTTTATGTGGTTATTTTGTTTTCGAAGATAGAAAAATGAACGCGGCCGTAACTGCGCTCACGGACAAGGGCCGGATGTCCCGCGAAGGAATGCTCGTCGCCGTGCTCGAGCACGAACCACCCGCCCGGATGCAATATGCCTGCGGAGATAACCCTGTCCGGCAGAGTCTCCAGGCCTTCGAGGGCATATGGGGGATCAGCAAAAACAATGTCGAATTTCTGTGTGCATAGAGGCAGGAAGTCGAAGACATTGTCCCTCACCATAGTGACGTTGTCCAGTCCGAGACGGTCGGCCTCCCGCTTTATGAAGGAGGCGTTTTCACGCGCCATCTCCACGCACCAGACGTGCCCGGCGCCGCGGGATGCAAACTCGAAACTTACCGCCCCGGTCCCCCCAAAGAGGTCCAGGACCATAAGTCCGTCGAATTCGTATGCGTTGTCCAGAATATTAAAGAGGCCCTCGCGGGCAAAGTCCGTAGTGGGCCTTGCGGCATACTTTGCGGGAAGCTCGATGACGCGTCCCTTCAGCCGGCCGCCGATTATCCTCATAGCTGCTCCACGTTCTTGAAGTAGCGGTACAGCGACAGCTCATCCTCGGGTTCCACCAGGCTCAGAAAGCATATGGTAGAAAGCTCAGGATTAAGCTGTAACTGCTTGAGGGCAAGGAAGATATAATACTCTGCCGTGGTAAAGTCGACAGCGGGATATGCATTTGCAAGCTGGAGGCTTCCGCCCTGTGCTATAGCCAGGTAGAGCCAGCCGTCCTTGTAGGAAGCCAGTATCTTGTTATATTCCCGGCAGGAAGGAAGCTGACAGAGGATACGGTAGAGTTCCGGCTCTTCGGGCTGTTCCTTGGAGGAAAAGGCATAAACCAGCACCGCATCGTAGTGCGGTACCTCCAGATACCTGACCTCATCCGCATCCCCCAGAACAACGACTTCCCCAAGAATGTCTCTTGCGGAAGCCGGATCAAAGAAATGCGAAGGCACCAGGGTGCACTTGGGCGCAGGTATGGAATTACCTCCCACGGACACTACTCCCAGTTGCCTGCGTTGTTGTTAGGCGCGGTGATGGAACCCACCTGAAGCCCCTCGTAACGGTTCTGGTCGCGCATCTGCGCGTCGAGGTTGATACGGAGCTGGTTGTCGAGCCCCTTGAGCAGAGCCTTGAACGGCATCTTGGCCTCGAAAAGAGGAACCGGCACGCCGGAAACCTGCTTGACGACGGCATCCATGATGACGGGCTGGCCTCCGGAGAAAGGAATGGTAAGGAGCGAATCCGCAATGAAGTCCTCGCGGCTCACGAAGAGGGTGTCACGCACGGGGATCTTTGTCTCCACGGAGAAAACCAGGTTATCGTCGCCGGCCTGGTAGAGTTTGAGGAAATCCTCTCCGGTCATCTTCTTACGGGCCTTACGCTTGACCTGCTCGGTGTGCATCACTGCAAGGGAGTCATCCAGGGAACCGACCTGCATGACAATCTCCATCTTTCCGTTGTTGTAGAAGTCCACGAGGGAATCGACGGTGGAGACAAAACGGCCGTTGACGCTCTTGAAAGCAACCTGCAGGGTGCGGATATCCTTGAGGCGCTGAATGGCGACACCCTTGCGGAACTCCGTCTGCTTGTTGAAGTTCACGGGCTTCATAATGCTCTTGACGATGGCTACGGTAAGCAGCACGATAAGCGCGAACAGGGCCACTTCGATGAGGATCTTGATAGGTTTCTTCATATCTGGTTCTATTATTTTTTCAATATCCTGACAAAGTTAGGAATTTCATTCCTTAAATACAAACATTACCTCTCATCTTTCGCAAGAAAAAAATGCTACCTTTGTAAGATATTCCGTTTGCCCATGAAGAGCATTGACGAAGAGAAGACAGCCGCATTGGAGGCCCTGCTGAGCAAGGGAGGAAAGGCATGCATAGCAGTCCACACCCGTCCCGACGGCGACGCCCTCGGCAGCGGCATCGCGCTGAAACTCTACCTGCAGGAACGCAGGGGCATTCAGGCGAGCCTGATACTGCCCGATCCAGCCCCGGCTACCATGGCCTTCCTCTGCAAAGGCGTGGACATCATTGCGGCATCGGAGAACCCCGCGGCAGCGAAGGCCGCCATCGACGGATGCAATCTTCTTTTCCTACTGGATGCCAACACTTTCACCCGCACCGAAGCCCTTGCGGACATGTTCCGCACGTCAAAGGCTACTAAGGTCATGGTGGACCATCACATCAACCCCGACGTTGCATCCTTCGACCTGTTGTTCTCGGACGAAGACATTTCGTCCACCTGCGAACTCCTCTACTGGCTTCTGCGCAAGCTGGAGCACGGCGACATCTCCGCCATCCCGGCAAGGAGCCTCTACTCCCTGATGACGGGAATGACCACCGACACCAACAACTTCGCGAATTCAGTCTGCCCCACCACCCTGACCATGGCACGCGAACTGCTCGAGGCCGGAGTGGACAGGGAAGACATACTCCTGCATCTCTACCAGGAAGGTACGGAAAACAGGCTGGTATCCTGGGCGGACATGCTCCGCCACCATCTCCATATACTTCCCAGCGGCATATCCTTCATGATTATGAACAAGGCCATGTCGGATGCCTACGGCATAGAGGAGGGCGACACCGAAGGACTCGTCAACGTTCCCCTCAGGGTGAGTAAGGTCAAGCTGAGCATATTCGTCAGGGAAGAGGGCGGATTTTTCCGCGTGAGCATACGCTGCAAGCGGGGATGGTCCGCCAACAAGATGGCGACCCAGTATTTCCACGGCGGCGGTCATGAACTGGCGGCGGGGGGAAAGATTTTCATTCCCGGCGACATTCCCGACGCCTCCGCAATGGAAGGATACCTGAAAGACATCGCGGCACGATTCCTGCAAAACCAAGGACGCAATCAGTTATGAAGACAAGATATATAGTTGCGGCGGTCCTGCTTTCCGCCCTTTTTTCCTGCGCCAAGGATCCCTCGACCGGTAAGAACGACAGCGCCAAGCGCGAGTTCGACGCCATCGTAAGCCAGCGCTATGCCACCATGCCCCAGACTCCCCTCGGATCGGTGATACTCCACCGTACCGACCTCGGAGGCGAAAAACCTGGCGACAACCGATACCTGAGGGCGAACATCACCTATTATACCCTCGACAACGAACTCGTTTATACCACCGACAGCAATATAGCCCGCAAGGCAAACCAGTACGATGCAACCCGTTATTACGGACCCATCTTCTGCTACCGTGGCGAGAAAAAGGACAACCTCGGAGCCGGCCTCGAAGAAGCCTTCGCGATGATGGGAGTGGGTGACAGCCTCCGCATACTCATCCCCGGATGGCTCTCCGAAGCGGAACGCTACTCCTCCAAGGAAGGATACCTGAAGCACTGCTCCGGAACGAATTACATCTACGACCTCAAGCTCGAGGAAGTTGTGGACTCGACGTCCAGATGGGAGAAGCAGCAGATAAAAGACTGGCTTGCAGTTAATTATCCGGATGCGGAAGAGAATATGGACATAAAGTACTACGACGGCACAACCCTTCCCGGAGGACTGTGGTACATACGCACCAAGGAAGGCCTGTCCGACAAGTCATTCCGCTCCGACAGCACCATTTATATCAACTACACCGGACGGCGCCTGGACGGCGTGGCTTTCGACACCACGATCGAGAATATTGCCATCGACAATTACATCTGGTCATCTTCCGCCACTTACGAACCCACACAGATAAACTGGAGCGAGGAATCCTACTCCAACATCACGATGGGATCCGACGAGAACTCCATCATTACCGGCTTTGCCTACGCCCTCAGCCTCATGCATCCGTACGAGTCGGGCATCGCCGTATTTATTTCCATCTACGGCTACAGTTCTTCCGGCAGCGGAGGAGCCATTCCTCCATACTGCCCTCTCTGCTTCGAAATCGAAATGACAGACGCACCGGAATAGCAAGATGTCGGAAGCAGCGGTCACAAAAGCTCCGCTGGAGCTCGAAACCAAGAAAATAAGCACCCTCCTGAAGGAATACGCGATCCCAGGCATCATCGCCATGACCGCAAGTTCACTGTACAACATGGTGGACAGCATCTACATCGGGCACATCCCCGACGTAGGCGCTCTCGCTATTTCGGGAGTAGCGGTCACCTTCCCTATCATGAACCTGGGGACGGCGATAGGCACGCTTGTAGGGGTCGGGGCATCCACCCTGGTTTCGATGCTTCTGGGTCAGAAGAACTATACCACCGCCAACAAGGTCCTGCCCAATGTGGTGACACTCAATGTGGTGCTCGGAGCCATCTTCTCGGCCCTGGTGCTCCTGTTCCTGAAGCCCGTCCTCTTCTTTTTCGGGGCCGGCGAAGCCATCTACCCCTTCGCCAGGGACTACATGGTGATAATCCTGCTGGGATTCATAATATCGCACCTGTATTTCGGCCTCAACGGCATGATACGGGCGACCGGTAACCCAAAACTCGCCATGGGACTCACCCTGTTCACGGTGATTTCCAACGCCATACTCGATCCCATCTTCATATTCGTCCTCGGCATGGGCGTGCGCGGGGCCGCCATAGCGACCGTGCTCTGCCAGTTGATGTCGCTGTGCTACAGCCTCCACTATTTCAGTCGGAAAGACAGGGTTGTGCACTTCGGAAAGCGCATCTTCGGATTCAGCGCCAAGATAGCGCGCACCTCCATGGGAATAGGCCTGGGGCCCTTCCTGATGAACAGCGCAGCATGCATAGTAACCATGTTCGTCAACCAGCAGCTGCGTTCCTACGGCGGAGACCTGGCCATCGGGGCCTACGGCATAATAGGACGCATCTCCTTCCTGTTCATCATGGTGGTGATGGGCATCAACCAGGGAATGCAGCCCATAGCAAGCTATAACTATGGTGCGGGCAACGGACTGAGAGTCAAACAGGTATACCGCCTCAGCGTGCTCTCGGCCAGTGCCGTCTGCATGTTCGGATTCATAATCTGCGAATTCTTCCCCCGGCCCGTGGTCGCCGCCTTCACCGACGACGCCACGCTGCGCGCCCTTGCTGTTCACGGCATGCGCATAATGAACTGCGCTTTCCCCATACTGGGCTTCCAGATTGTGAGCACGAACCTCTTCCAGTGCCTCGGTATGGTGCGGAAGAGCGTATTCCTCTCACTCAGCCGCCAGCTCATCTTCCTGCTTCCGGCACTGTACCTGCTCCCGCTTTCCTTCGGAATAGAAGGAGTATGGGCCAGCTATCCGGTTTCGGACATGGTTTCATTCATGTGTACCCTGTATCTGATCATACGCCTGATGCGTCAACTCGGTAAAACGGATGCGGCAGAATAAGAAATATATAATCTGTGCGGTTGCCGTCCTGGCTGTGGTGCTTTGCCTGATTGCGACACTGCCATGGGGCGGCGGCTCCTCACGGGCCAGACAAGGACGCGTAAGGGGAATAAACAGCGTTCTTGTGAACGGAATGTCCGACTCCCCCGGCCTCGATAAACTCGACAAGGATATGCGCATCTTTGCCAAGAGATGGTGGATAAAGGGTCTGTCGCTTGCCATAATGCGCAACGATTCCCTGGTATACGCCAAGGGTTACGGATGGGCCGACCAAGACCAGGGGGTCGAAATGGGCCCCGGCATTATAATGAGGGTGGCCTCGGTCAGTAAACTGATCACCGCCGCAGGTATAATGAAACTGGTGGAGGACGGGAAGCTGCGCCTGGACGACAAGGTGTTCGGCCCCGAAGGCATTCTCAACGACGAGGAGTTTACAAACAGTATCAAGGACAAAGGATACTTCGGCATAACAGTGGAGAACCTGCTCAGGCACGAAGGCGGTCTTTCCGTCCGCAGGGGCGACCCCATGTTCACCACCCGCGACATCATGACGGTCAACCGTCTGGACAAGGCTCCGGACCAGAACACCCTTACTCGAATAGCCGTAGGCAGGAGACTGGCGTTCCAGCCGGGCAAGGGGCACGAGTACTCCAATTTCGGATACCTACTGCTCAGCATGATCATTGAGAAGGTGACCGGCGAAGATTACGAGCAATGGATGCAGAAGAACGTGCTGGAGCCGGCCGGATGCCTGGATATGCACCTGGCATACAACTATTACGACCAGAAGTTCTCCAACGAAACACGTTACCACATGCAGGCCAACGATCCGAAGGTGCCGGAGTATACCGGAAGCGCCGATTCGGTCGTGCGCTGCTACGGCGGCAACGATATACGCGCCCTCAAGGGGGCCGGCGCATGGGTGTGCTCGGCGGCGGAACTGGCCCGCTTCGTCGCTTCGATCGACGGGCGTCCTGAGGTTTCCGACATCCTGTCCGCAAAGAGCGTCCGGGCCATGACCACGGACAGCGAAGAGCATAAATACGGCCTGGGCTGGAACAGCGTAAGTCCGTCAAAGGGATGGAAACGCACAGGCTCACTTTCCGGCACCAGCGCCTTCGTTATGTATTATCCAGACGGGGAATGCTGGATACTTATCAGCAATACCCACATGTGGAAAGGGCCCCGGTTTGCCAGGACCCTCAACAATTTCGTAGCCCAGTGCCGGCAGCGCTACAGCGCCCATCTTCCGGCCAGGGATCTTTTCAATCAGTAGCCAGCCTACTTCAAGCTTTCGATTACCGCCCTGTTGGCAGCCGCAACGCGTTCGGGGACCATCTTGTCCACGGCACGGTCATAGGTCATCAGACCGTTCAGTTCGCGCTCGACGTCAGTGGTCTGGGTGTAGACCGCCGCAGAGCAGCCTTCCTGAACCATAGGGATCAGCATACGGGCGTATTCCTCGTACTTGGCGGTCAGTTCCTCGAAGGAAGTAACCTCTATATAACCCCAGTTCTTCTCATCCAGCCAGGTATGGCCCTCGACGGGAAGACCCACTCCACCGTATTCGCCCAGCACGTTTACCATAGCCGGATCCGTTATGCGCAGTTTGGGATAGGGATAATGGTGTGAGTCCAGGATGTCCCCCACCCCGCCGGAGATCCAGTTTCCGCCGGATGCCATGTTAACCAGGCGATTGCCTCCCAGTTCCTTCGTCATGGCAACTACGGCTTCCGTCTCAAACTGTCCCCAGGCCTCGTTGAAAGGCACCCACATGATTATGCAAGGGAACTTGTCCAGCTGGTTCATTATATCCTTCCATTCGGCGAGGAAGTTGGCACGCGCCTCAGGAGAGAGCTGGTCGGAGAAACCGGCATCGTACACGTCGACTCCGTGCGCCCACCATTTACGGTCGTGATACATGGCACTGCATGGCATATCCTGCCACACCATCATGCCAAGCTGGTCGCAGCAGAGGAACCAGCGGAAAGGCTCTATCTTTATATGCTTGCGTATCATGTTGAAGCCGAACTCCTTTTCCCGGACGACGTCGTAGCGGAGGGCCTCGTCGGTGGGAGCGGTATAGAGTCCGTCCGGCCACCAGCCCTGGTCGAGCGGTCCGTAATTGAATATGGGCTTGCCGTTAAGGGCAATACGCCTGTGTCCTTCCGAGTCTTCCACTACCGACACCTCGCGCATTCCGGTGTAGCCGTAAACCTTATCCACAGCCTTTCCTCCCTGCATGAGGGTCATCTTTAAACCATAAAGATAGGGATGCTCCGGCGACCAAAGATCAGCCTCCGCGGGTTTAAGAACGGCAGGTGTTTCAGCGGAAGCAACGGCACTGGCAAGGACATGGCGGGAAGGCTTCTCGGGGTCGTATCCTATGCCTCCTTCGAGCAATTCCACCAGAACCTCCCCTTCTCCATTGAACTGGGGAACCACGGTAACGCTTCCATCATGGATGTCCGACGATACCTTGTAGTCGGCAATGTATCCGCGACGGTCAACGGCCTCCATCCACACGCTCTGCCATATACCGGAAACTGCCGTGTACCAGATACGCCCGTTGAAAGTATCCAGCACCTGCTTGCCGCGGGGCTGCATGTCGTTGTCGGTAGCGTCAAGCACCTTCAGCACTACAGTCTGGGGTCCGCGTTTGAGATAAGGGCTGATATTGAAATCGAAGGCCGTGTAGCCTCCCTGATGCCGTCCCACGAAAGTGCCGTTGACCCAGACCTCGCAGGCCCAGTCCACGGCGTCGAAGTGCAGGAGTATGTCCTTGTTACGGCGCCAGCGGCACGGCACGCGGAATGTCCTGCGATACCAGAGGGCATCTTCCGCAGTCAGCCTCCCGGCAACCCCTCCCAGCGAGGATTCGAGGGCAAATGGTACCAGCAGCTGCCCGTCAGGGGAAGGCATTTCCTCCGCACCGGCGGGGCTTATTGCATAGTCCCACAGGCCGTTCAGGTTGCGGTAAGAGCTCCTAATTAGTTGGGGGCGGGGGTATTCCCTGTGCACGTTGCCGGGCTTCACTTCATCGGCCCAGCGGGTACGGATATGGTCCCCTGCAGGAGCCCACTTCGCCGCAAGCGGAAGGGCAAGCAGGAGTGCAAGCGTAAGCGAAAAATACTTCTTCATCTTATTTAATTTCAATGGCCTGGCGGAGTTCTATCTGGCTGGAAGACTTTCCTACCTGTATCTCGAAGCTGCCGGAATCGATCTTCCATGCATGGTCGGGCGTACTGTAGTAACTGAATGCGGACCCGTCGAGATGGATCTTTACAACACGCGACTCACCTTTGGCGAGGCGCAGCTTTTCGAAGCCCTTGAGTTCCCTCGCGGGACGGAGTACGCCGGAATCGTGAGTGGGAGCCACATACACCTGGGCGACCTCGGCTCCGGCACGGCTGCCGGTATTGGTTACGGTAAACTCCACGTCGGCACCGTCGGCGGAAGGAGTCACGCTGAGACCTGAATATGCGAATTCCGTATAGCTCAGGCCGTAGCCAAACGGATACCTGGGCTCAACGCCGAAGTGTTCCACACCGCGATAGCCAAGGAATACACCCTCGGCATACTCGGCATACTGATACCTGTCATGTGCTTCGCGCGGCTTTTTGTATCCCGCCTTGCGGAATGCCTGCGTCGGATGATAGTTACCAGCGGCAGGATTGGCGTTCAGGCTCCCCCACCAGGTAAAGGGAAGGCGTCCGGAGGGGTTAACGCGCCCGCTCAGGATACGGGCGATGGCCGTGCCTCCTGACTCTCCCGGATACCATGCCGCCAGAATGGCCTGCACACGGTCACCCCATTTGCCCAGATCCACCTCACCTCCGGAGAAGAGCACTACGATCACCTTGCTGTTATGAGCAAGGGCGAAGTTTATAACATCTTCCTGCCCCTTCGGTAGAGTATAGCTGCGGTCCGCTCCTTCCTTTTCGGTAGCAAGGTCAAATCCAACGGCCACCACTACTGCTGATGCCGCTTCGACGGTTTTGATATTGGCGGGAGTATCATAACGATCCCCTACAGGGATTACGACATCTACGGGATAATCCCTGCCAAGCGACTGAAGGCCCTGGGCCACGGAAATCCTATACTGGATGGGAGTATGGACATTACCGCTTCCGCCGCCACGGGGCATGTTGAATGCATCCGGACCAAGCACGGCAATGCGGTTTTTGCGCCCGGGCTTGAGCGGCAGCACCCCCTCATTCTTCAGAAGGACGGGGGCCTCGACAGCAAGGCTCAGCGCGGCCTCATGCGATTCAGCACGGTCTTCCGGAATGGAAGTATCCTTTACCGGACCGTCCAGGAAGCCGAATTCGATGAAAGTCTGAAGGATATGCCGCACCTTGAGATCGATGTCTTCCTCGGATACCACCCCGTTGTCGAGCAGGGGCTTTATCATCTTGTAGTTGAGCATGAAAGCCTGGGGCATCTCTAGGTCAAGCCCGCTCCTCATGCATCCTAGGGTGGTATAGGTTGAACGCCAGTCGGACATGGTGATGCCCTTGAAGCCCCAGCTGTCCCTGAGAACCGTTTTGGTCAGCCATGGATCCTCCGCCGCATGTACCCCGTTGATGAGGTTGTAGCTGGTCATTACCGCTCCCACGCCGGCATCCTGCACGGCACGGCGGAATGCGGGGAAATAAATCTCGTTGATAGTCCGCTCGTCAGCGTTGGAACTCAGCCCGTGACGGTCGAACTCGGAATTATTGAGGGCAAAATGCTTGATGGTGGCGATTATACCCGTGGATTGCAGGCCCTTGATATACTCAACGGCAGTCTCGGAAGCAAGGAAAGGATCTTCGCCGTAATACTCGAAGTTGCGTCCGTTGAGAGGACTGCGGTAGATGTTGACGCCAGGGCCGAGCATGATACCCACACCGCGAGCTTTGGCATCCATGCCTATCCCCTCTCCCATTGCCCGCACTCCCTCGCGACTCCATGACGCCGCAGCGGCGATTCCGCTGGGATATAGCGTGCTTTCGGTATCGTTGCGAACGCCCTGGGGGCCGTCAGCCATACGTATGGAAGGAATTCCCAGACGCTCGACAGGATAGGTATAGAAACCTCCGTTGCATCCGCCGAGGATAGATATCTTCTCCTCGAGGGTCATCTTTCCGACAAGTTCGACAGCCCGTCTGGCCGCATCCTGGGCCGAAAGGGCACTGGCAGCCAGAAGCGCCGCCAAAGCAAGCATTATCTTCCTCATAACAGGAAACTAAGGATTTCAGGTGTTTTAGTGTAATCGTCTATCTGCACGTAGTCCATACCGCCGAGACGGATATGGCTGTCACCGCCTCCGTCGCCGAAGTCGTCGCCGATGAACAGAAGCTGGTCCTTGGTGTATCCGAGGCCTTCGGCATAACGGATGCAGGCGTCGTACTTATTATACTTTTTGGGTGCGAAGTCAAAGGAGCTGCTGCCCCCGATGTAAACTGCATAGTCCTTGAAGAGTTTGAGCACCTCGGGATAGATGGCCCTGCGCTTCGCCCTGTCGGGATCGAATGCTATCTTGTCGGCCCTGTCGGCCTTAGTGCCGAGCAGCCCGAAAGTTACCATACCGCTCGCATGGAATTCGATGGGATCCCCCTTGTATTCGGTGTAACCGTACTTTTCGCGTATGTATTCGCAGTTCTTGATGAAGAAGGCGGTGTCCGCCGGATGGGTATCTTCCCTTATTATTCGGAACTCCCCGTCCACTATCGCACTCTCCTGCATTCCGTAATTGCCTACTATGGCTATGGGATAATTCCCCATCTGGGCATAGATGCGGGGGCAGTTCCCGGCGCCCATCATCACGAGGTCGTAGAGTTTGCCGAGGGTGTCCAGAAGCTCACGGGCGGCGTCAGGCAGGGGTGAACGGTGCTGGGAAAGCGTGCCGTCGAGGTCGAAGCAGAGCAGTTTTTTCTGCGCCTTGATCGCTGGACCGCGTTCGGCGATGGCTAAGGAATCGATACGTGTAGCACCGGCTGCCCATTCCGCAGCCTGCTTCGAGGAGTTGCCACAGGAAAAAAGTATTCCCAGAGCAAGGAGGAAGCAGATTCTTTTCATTGTTTAGTTAGTGTTTATTTCATACAAAAATACAAATAATTTCGTACCTTTATACCTCGATGAAACGGCTTGTCTCTTTTTTCTGTGCGATGGCGTTCGTATGCGCTGCCGCTTCCGCCCAAAGCGAAGCGCTGCCCGTACAGTCGGACGGGCATGACGGAGAATTCCGGGGAGCGTGGCTCGCCACCGTAGCCGGGCTGGACTGGCCCTCCTGCGACGAGGCTCCCATAGTCCAGCAACTGCACCTTATCGAAGCCATAAAAGGCCTCAGCGAAGCTGGATGCAACACGCTCATCTTCCAGGTCATAAGTAATATGGACGCCCTCTACCCGTCGAAGTACCTGCCATGGAGCGCAGTGCTTACCGGAGAGGAGGGCAAACAACCATGGTACAATCCCCTGGACCTCGCAATTAAGGTCGCGCACGAGTGCGGAATGCAGATTCATGCCTGGATCAATCCTCTCCGCGTCTGCAGGAGCGACGACCAGCCCCATGCGCCGGGCCACGTTACCAACACGCATCCCGAATGGGTTCAGAATTATCATCACAAGCTGTTCCTGGACCCCGGCAATCCGGAAGTTGTCGAGTTCCTTGGCAAGATTGCGGACGAAATCGTGTCCGGCTACGATGTGGACGGACTGCACATAGACGATTATTTCTATCCCGACGGCCTTCAGTCGGACGAAGGGCAGACCGAGTGGAACGACTCGCTGTACGTCAAATACGGCAACGGTCTGTCCCTGCACGAATGGCGTTATGCCAACATAAACAATGTCGTGCGTGAACTCTTCGAGGCCACCCACCGTGCCAAGCCAAACGTTGTTTTCGGCGTTTCCCCCGCCGGAAGGCTGAGCAATACCAGGCACCTTTATGCAGACCCGGAACGCTGGGTCAACGAAGGTACCGTGGATTATCTTGCGCCCCAGATCTACTGGGCCATCGGACGCGGAGACGCCGCTGCCTTCGAAACGGTGCTGGACAGCTGGCGTTTCGTGGCCAAGGGCGTGCCCGTCTACGTGGGCATCGCCGCCTACAAGCACAACGACGCCTATTACCGCGGCAAAGACCTGCCGTACATGTCGATGAGCGAGTTCAAGCGCGAACTGGAGATGTGCAGGGGGACCTGGTACGTCAAGGGACATATCTGGTTCCGCACAAAGAACATCCTTGAAGACGAGTTCAAGGCGTATATTCTCTCCGAACTATACTGATTGCAAAATCCGGGAACCTCCGGTTCCTATGCGTCCATCGCCTGGCATGCGGTGATGGCGATCATCTTGTAAACATCGTCCACCGAGCAGCCGCGGCTGAGGTCGTTCACCGGCTTTGCGATACCCTGAAGGATGGGACCTATGGCGTCGGCGTGCCCTAGACGCTGGATGAGCTTGTAGGAGATGTTGCCCACCTCGAGGTTTGGGAACACCAGCACGTTGGCCTTTCCCGCGATTTCCGAACCGGGAGCCTTCCTTTCTCCCACAGAACGCACAAGGGCGGCATCCGCCTGAAGTTCACCGTCAATCTTGAGCGTGGGGTCAAGTTCCTTTGCGAGCCCTGTAGCTTCTATGACCTTGTCCACCACTTCGTGCTTCGCCGAACCCTTGGTGGAGAAGGAAAGCATCGCCACGCGCGGGTCGTCGAACCCGGCCACGCTGCGGGCGGTACGTGCAGTACAAACCGCAATCTGGGCAAGCTGGGAGGCATCGGGAGCAGGAGTTACCGCCACGTCGCCGATAACCAGCACGCCGTTCTCGCCATATTCGGGAGCCTGGGTAATCATGAGCATTGCGCCGCTGACGCAGGAAATGCCCGGGGAGCACTTGATAATCTGCAATGCAGGGCGAAGAGTTTCGCCGGTGGTGGAAAGCGCGCCGCTGATCTGTCCGTCGGCATCGCCGCTCTTGATAATCAGACATCCGAAGTACAGCGGATCCAGGACGGTTTTACGGGCCAGTTCGATGGTCATGCCCTTCTTCTGGCGAAGTTCGAACAGCAGCCGGGCATATTCCTCGGTCTTGGCGCTGGTGGCGGGATCTATGATGGTCGCCTGCCCGATATGCTTGAGCCCGAGTTTATCCGCGTATGCGAGGATCTCGTCGCGATTACCGATAAGGATGATGTCGGCAAGGCCGTCGGCAATGGCGCGGTCCGCCGCCGTGATGGTGCGCTCTTCGAGCGATTCGGGAAGCACGATGCGCTGCCTGTTGGATTTTGCGCGTGCTATGATACTTTCAATCAGGTCCATATCTTACTTGTTTACTATGTGCATGGTATCGCGCGCGATCATGAGCTCCTCCTCCGTAGGGATGAGCGCGACCTTGACCTTGGAGGCGGGAGTCGAAAGCATGGTGTTGCCTTCGGCTGATGCGTTGGCAGCCTCGTCGATTTCGACTCCGAGGTAACCGAGTTTCTTGCAGATGTCGGCCCTGAGCCAGGGGTTGTGCTCCCCTATGCCGGCGGTGAAGACGATGAGGTCGACTCCGTTCAGGGCTGCTGTATAGGCACCTATAAGCTTGACTATGTCGTAGGTGAGTTTATTGCGGACAAGAATTGCGCGGGGATTGCCGGCGGCTGCGGCCTCGTTCATATCCCTGCAGTCGGAGCTGATACCGGAAAGGCCGAGGAAACCGCTCTTCTTGTTCATGATGGTGGTCATCTCGTCGGGAGAGAGGCCCTCCTTCTTCATGATATAAGGTATCACGTTGCAGTCCACATTGCCGCAGCGCGTTCCCATTATCATTCCCTCCAGAGGGGTGAAACCCATCGAGGTATCGATGCACTTGCCGTCCTTGACCGCGGTAACCGAAGAACCGTTGCCGATGTGGCAGGTGATTATGCGGGAGTGTGCGAGCTCGATTCCAGCGAACTCAGCACCCTTGCGGGACACGAACTGGTGCGAGGTTCCGTGGGCGCCATAACGGCGGACGTGATATTTGGTGTAATACTCGTAAGGCAGGGCATACATGTAGGCGTAGTCCGGCATGGTCTGATGGAAGGCGGTGTCGAACACCACTACCTGGGGAGTTTTGGGGAGCACCTTGCTGATGGCATGGATTCCCAGGAGATGCGCCGGATTATGCAGGGGTGCGAAATCGCAGCAGATTTCGATCTTGCGCAACACCTCATCGTCCACAAGGCAGCTGCCGTCGAAGAAATCGGCACCCTGCACTATGCGGTGACCCACTGCCTCCACATCGTCGAAGGAGCGAAGCACCCCATACTTGGGATCCACCAGGGCATCCATCACGAGCTTCATTCCCACCGAATGGTCGGGAATGGGAATTTCCTTTACGAGTTTGTCCTTACCTGTAGGACGGTGCGTTATTATACCCGAAGGAAGGCCGATCTTTTCCACAAGACCCTTTGCCAGAACGGCAAAGTCGCGGTCGCCTTTCATGTCGTAGAGCTGGTACTTGATGGAAGAACTGCCGCAATTGATTACGAGAATTATCATTGTTCTGTCGATAAAAAACTGAATACTACAAATGTAAGAAAAATGTAAGAATAATTGCGTAATTTAGCGAGGTAAATGAGGTGCGTATGAGAGAGGCGCGTGATTTTGCAGGGCTTTCGTTCCCGTTTGCAGCTGGCGTTGCGGCGTCAGCCTTCCTTCCTCTGCATCTCTTCCCCTTTGCACTCCCCCTGCTCCCGGCACCCGTACTGCTGATGACAGACAGGCGCCTCCGGCGTTATTTCCGCATATCCGCCCCCATCGTATTCTTCCTTCTTGGAGTGCTCTGCTTCGCACTTTCGAATCTTCCGGGACCGGACATACCCGTCCCCGCCTTTGCCGGAAGGGCGATGGAATACTTCGACTCCCTGATGGAGAAAAGCGGCTTCCGGGAGAATACTTCCGCTCTGCTGAGGGCGCTGCTTACGGGAAGGAGAGACGCCCTCTCCCCCGGGGTGGCCGCATCCTTCCGCGCCGCAGGTGCATCGCATATACTCGCCTTGAGCGGCCTCCACCTCGGTATTATCTATCTTATAATCAGTAAATTGCTTGCATTCCTGGGACGGAGCCGTCCGGCTGCGGTCCTGCGGAGCGTAGCGGTGGTGGCCGCCTGCGCCGGCTTCACCCTTGTTACCGGAGCATGCCCGTCAATGGTGAGGGCGCTCATTTTCATAGTTTTCGCCGAGCTGCTGAGGCACAATCCCGGAAGGAGCAGGGATCCCCTGCTGATATGGTGCGCCGCACTGATGATCCAGCTTGCCATAAATCCGCAAGTAATAGGATCCACCGGCTTCCAACTGAGTTACCTTGCAATGCTTGGAATAAGCCTGGTCTTTCCGGTTCTGGACGGATGGTACCCGCCTTCACGCGGACCCTTGAGGAAAATCTGGAGTTCCATGGCACTGAGCATATCGGCACAGGCATTCACCACTCCTCTGGTCTGGGTCAGGTTCGGCACTTTCCCAGTATATTTCCTTGTGACCAACCTGCTCGCCATGCCCCTCACTTCGGCCCTGATGGCATGTGCGATAGCATCGCTCGCCCTTTCAGCTTTCGGGCTGGACGCAAACATAGCCGCCCGTGCAACGGACGCCATTGCGGCGGCGCTGACGGGAACACTTGATATTATAGCAGGATTATAGTACTACCTGATGCAGCGGACCGAGGCGCAGAAGTCCTTGCGGCTCTGCTCACCCGTAAACACTGTGGGCTGGCCGGCTATCAGATAACGCGTGTAAGCCGTATTGGCATCCTTGGCGTCGGCAGTCCAGAACACTGCATAATCCAGCATGCCGTAGAAACGGTACTCCCCTTCCTCAACTATCGCATAACCACACGGTATCGCGGAGAATCCACTCAGGTTGCTGATCTTGACCTCCCTTGTATAGGGCCACATTTCGATTCCGTTGAAAGTGACATTCTCCATCATGGCACCGGCATCTCCCCCGGCAGCGGCTATCATTGCATCGAATTCAGCACCGGAGGGAAGCCTCCATCCGGCCGGACATGCACTAAGGGCCTCGTCGTATGTATAATAATTGCCGAATATGGCTGCTACCGCAGGTTCATTCAGATAGGGCACTCCACCGTAAGCCATGTTCTGTAACAGAAGATCCACCCCGCCCACATTTTGTATGTAATAATACTCCCACAAATTACGGCCGTCAACAAGATAGACTCCGGGCTGTATTTTGGTGTATCCGCGGAGAGAACCGGTATTGGGTTTGGGATCAACTATCGTAAACGCCCTGCTGACAAGTTTGCTGTAATAATCCGTGGCGGCTGCGGTCACCTTCATGGTAAAATCGCCAAGCGTATCGCGGTAGACCGTAAAATCGAAAGCCTTTCCAACGGTGTAGGGATCGGTTTCCTTGCGCAGGGTATCGGACTTATCCGTGAACGGATCGGTCCAAATCCATGTCAGGAGGGTGTCAGTTTTATCGGTGGCATCGGCACTGTTGGGCCTGTAGACACCCGTAGGTGAAATATGGATTACCTGTCCGTACTGAACGTAAGCCGGGAAATCGTACGCGAGCGTACCACCCAGATACATCTTGGTATCGGTATCGTCGTCGTCGTCTTTTTTACAGGAAACGGCGGCCGCGAAAATGGCAAGGCCCGCCAGCAGGAAATATTTGGAGATTCTAGTTTTGATCATTTCGAGCGCAATATAGCAAATTCCTTGCCTGTTACAATTTTAGTTCTGCATCGGCATAGGATGTAGCTGCCGGGCGATGGGTTATGCAGATGACAGTTTTGCGTCCGCGGTAGCGTCCGCTGATATTCTCCAGCACTTCCAGTTCGGTGGCTGCATCGAGTGCGGAAGTAGCCTCGTCCAGGACCAGTATGCCTCCCGGACGGAGCAGTGCGCGGGCGATGGCTATACGCTGGGCCTGACCTTCGCTGAGACCGGCTCCGACCTCTGCGCAGTCGGTTTCCAGACCTGCGGGGAGATCGAACACGAATCCTGCCGCGGCTGTAACCAGAGCCTCCTTCATTTCGTCCTCTGACGCGTCGGGATTGGCCAGCAGCAGGTTTGCCTTTATGGTCCCGCTCATCAGGCTATTACCCTGGGGAACGTACATGAAATTGCAGCGGGTGTCGGCGGAAGATTCCGTAGCCGGATCGTACAATTCCACGCTGCCGGCCGTAGGACGGAGCATGGCCATCATAACCTTTATGAGCGTACTCTTTCCGCTGCCGGTACTGCCGGTAATGGCGGTCACGCTGCCGGGAGCGAAATCGTAGTCAAGCCCTTCGAAAACAGGCTTTGCGGCATCCGGATAACTGAACGACAGTCCTTTGAGACGTACTCCGGGAGCTCCGGGGAGAAGTATGGCTCCCTTCTCTTCCTCCTGCTCCATCTCTTCCAGTTCCAGCAACCTCTCTTCCGAAGAAAGTGCCCTGATAAAGGCCGGAATCTGACGTGTGATATCCGCCACCGGCCTCTGCACCTGCCCCACAAGCTGGAGGAAGGCTGTCATGAGGCCGAAGGTGACGCTTCCGTCGCGAAGGCCGAGCACACTCCAGATAAAGGCTGCGGCATAACCGGCCACGAAACCGGCCTGAAGGAAAGAACGGGATACCGCAGCGTAGTTGAGCCGCGTCACCGTAAGGTCGCGGACATCATCCTGCATATCGTCGAGATCGTCGAGGACCTCGTCGGTGCCTCCCATGGTACGCACCAGCATGCGGTGCTGGAGATTCTCCTGAATATGAGCCTGAACCCGGCTGTCTCCCCGGCGGATGTCGGTGGTCAGAGCCCTCATCTTACGGAAGAAAAGACGGCTCCCGAGCACTGCGGCCGGCATTATGAATATCAGAATCCAGGCAAGGTCGGAAGAAAGGGCGAAAAGGAAGATGGTAGCTGCAATCAACTGGCAGATGGTCACCACCACCTGCGGCAGCGACACCACCGTAAAGTCCACTACGACGCGTATGTCCTCTTCGAGACGGTTTACCGTGTCGCCGCTGTGGAAACGTTCCTTGCCGGTCCACACGCTGCGCATTACCCTCCCGAAAACCTTCGAACGGGTATCGTTCCTGGCGGTCACCTCAAGCCAGCCTTCCCAATAACGGGCGCCCACGCGGACGGCAATCTGCGCCAGAAGTATGGAAGCGAACAGGATGATCCCCCGCATCAGGCCTCCGGCATCCTGTCCGGTGGCTATATCTACCAGGCGCTTGCTGTACCACACGAAGAGGAGGGCAAGCGCGACTTCCGCGAGTCCTAACAACACGCTCACACCCACCTTGAAGCGTAAGGGCTTCAGGGTGCGGAGCAATGCACGGAAGCAATCGCGGAATGGTTTCATGTCAGGCTTCCACTATGCCGACCTCAATCCACTTGTCGGCTATGGCGGCGGCGTCCTTTGCCGCAACTTCTTCCTCAACCTCGTACTCTGCGAGCAGGAGGTCGGTGAGGTCCTTCACGCTGAACGATTCCTTGTCGGAAACCGCCTTCCAGAGGTAGGCCGCCGACTCGTTGAGCGATATCATCTTGTTGAAGTTCACCTGCGCAAGGCCTTCACCCACGATGATGAACTCTCCGCAAATGCTGCGAAGTTTGAATCCCTGTTTAACTTTCATACCCTTTTCTGTAAAGATACCTTCTGGTAATACCTAAAATAATCCTGCGGATTAACCGCGGTGTCGCGTGCCACTGGCGCCACTTTTTGAGGGCTTCCGGGCTGAGGGGATCGGAAACCTTTCCTGAGGCGTGCTGGATTCCCACCACGGTACCCTGTATATCCGACAGCCGGCAGCGTTCCACTCCGGCGAGGTTGCCGTCGCCCTTGAGCCGTACGTCTTCCCCGTTAACACCGAGCACGCGGTGAAGGACGTAGCGCCCGTCGAATATCTCGGCAAGGACTATGTCGCCCCTGTTTATGGAGCTGCGCTTCTCCAGCACTACGCTGTCGGATCCTCCCCTGATGAAGGGAATCATGCTGACGCCCTTGGTCATGATAATCACCTGCCTTCCCTCGGCAAGGAGTTGCGAGACCTCGCCGAGCATTATCTCATTCGGAAGAATAATCTTGTTCATTTTATCAATTCAGCCGAGCATACCCTGGCGGCATCGGCGTCTGGACGGCAGTCGAGAACGTAGCAGGGAGTACGGGAAATAATCTTTTCAAAAGTGGCGTTAAGACCGTCGGCCATAGCAGTGTCGGACTTGAACCCGGAACTGGACGAGTACAGCAGGGCGTACGATTCCAGCACCTTGAGCCTGGTGATGACGTTGTCCGGACTGCGGCGTATCTGTACGAAAGCGCCGGCAGGATAATGTTCGTTGCGGTAGCAGGGGGTCTTGCCGCTCCAGGGGCTGCCGTAAACCTCCACCGTTCCGTCGTCAAGCACGCGGACTATGGGATTGTCGTCGTTCAGGAGTCGGCTGCCGGGGATATTCTCGAGCCACATGCGGCTGTGGGTGCTCTTGCCAGTGCCGCTCTTCGCGAGCCACAGGAAAGCGCGTCCGCCGTTCACTATCACGGATGCATGCATCTCGAGGGTTCCAAGGCAGGCCGTACGGAAGGCGAACAGCAGCATGAGCGCGTTGTTAAGGCCGAAAAGGCCTTCCCCCGGCCTGAGTATCTGAAGGCGTCCGCGGGAGAAGGAGGAATCGGAATGCATGCGTGCGCAGACCGGCTTTCCCTTGCAGACGGCCATGTCGCAGACCCAGGTATCATCAGTCTTGGAGAGTTCGATTACGGGCTCGCCTTCCTCTTCGTATCCTCCATAAACCTTTTCCGCTTGGATATCCGGCAGGGACCCGACTATTTCCACGGTAAAAAGCGGCTCTCCGGCGTCATCGCCAACCTCGAACGGCCCGTACTGGGCCATCTTCCCCGCGAGGGGATGGTCTTCGGGCATTATGACGCTGAAAAGGTGGCCTGCCACCCGGAATGTCCTGGTCATCGGTCTCTCTTTTTTCAATTATGCAAAGATAGTAAATTTTATCGCTTTATTTGTTATATTTGCATACTTTGACACTCTCTATCTATGACCGATACCGAATTCAACCTGGACTATAATACGGGGCGCGAGCGGCTCGCCATGCCCGAATACGGACGCAATGTGCTCAAGATGGTGGAACAGCTCCGCGAGATACCCGACCGCGACAAGCGCAGCGAGCAGGCACGCGCCGTCATCAAGACCATGGAGATACTCAATCCCTCCGTCCGCAGTTTCGAAAACTGGGAGCATAAGCTGTGGGACCATCTCTACATGATCGCCGGTTTCGACCTCGACATCGATTCCCCGTATCCCTGCCCTGCAAAGGAAGAATTCGAGACGTCCCCGGTTCCCCTCCCGATGAAGGGCACCCGCATCCGCGCCACCCACTACGGCCGCAATATCGAAAAGATCATAGACCTGCTCTGCGAGGAGCCCGACGGCGAGGTCAAGACCGCGATGATACGCTCGCTCGCCATATACATGCGCCAGCAGTATCTTATCTGGAACAAAGACAGTGTTGCCGACGAGACCATCTTCGCCGACATCGAAAAACTCTCCGACTACAGGCTGAAGGTTCCCGCCGACATCTCCCTTGGCAAGGTATCGCAGAACGCCAGCTTCTCCCGCCCTACCCTGGGCATCAACGTGGGCCAGCAGCCCGGCAAAAAGAACCGCAAGTGGAATAACCGCAAGGGAGGCAAGAGATGAGAAGGTTCTTCGACGCACTGGCATTCTGGCGCAGGTGGGACGAGCGCGAGCGCAGCATAGCCGCATGGCTTACAGGCTTCGCGGTGGCGGCTCTCGGACTGTTCGTCCTGATAGCATCGGTATCGTATCTTTTCCACTGGCAGCAGGACATGAGCCTCCTGAGCGATCCCTCGATGATGAATGGTGACGTAGCCGTGGGCAACGCCGCCGGCAAGATGGGATACAAGACCGGATACCTCCTTGTCTGCGAACTCTTCGGCCTGGGCAGTTTCGCCCTCCCGCTGATACTCTTTGCAATAAGCGCAAAGCTGATGAGCGGCAAATGGCGCTACTCGCTGATTAAAACTACCCTCATAGCAGCATCCGGCGCCCTTGTGGCGGCTATTCTCCTTGCCTTCGTAGGCAATCTCTTCGGTGAAAACCTGCAATATGCCTTCGGAGGAGGACTCGGAGGAGAATGCGGCAGCCGCATCGTAGCCTGGGGCGGCAACCTTTTCGGACCCGTCATCACCGGATTGCTCGTAATCCTGCTCGTCGGCCTTTGGCTCTTCCTCAGCAGCAGGCGTTTCATCGACTGGGCGTATGAACTGCTCCATCGCGACGGCGACAGGCAGGAAGAGGAAGAGACCGTGGATGATTTCGAAGACACAGACGATGCCGGAGCGGAGGAAAAAGAGGGAGAGGAAGAAGAAGAGGAGGAAGAAGATAATGATGCCGGGGAAGAAGCCCCGGAGGAGAAGGAAGAGACCGAAGCAGCTGACGCAGAACCCGCCAAACCAGGCGAGGAGGGGCTGGAGGTTATCACAGACGAGAACAACACCCTCGACGTGGACCACTATGAAGAACTCCCTCCCATCGACAATAGGCTCGATCCGCCGGAAGGACTCCCCTCCTTCAAGTTCCCTTCGATCGACCTGCTCAAATCCTATGCATCCGACAGGCGTCAGGTTTCGATGGACGAGCTCCAGCGCAACAACAATAAGATCCGGGTCACCCTCAGGAACTATCGCATCGAGGTTACCGACGTAAAGGCCCAGGTAGGGCCCACTGTCACCCTCTACAAGCTTACCCTGGCTCCCGGAGTGCGTATCCAGGAAGTCAAGCGCCTCCAGGACGACATCGCCCTTGCCCTCAACGCAAGGGGCGTCAGGGTCGTTACGCTGCAGGACTCCGTAGGTATAGAGGTAGCTAACGACTACTCCTCCATAGTGCCCCTGAAGAGCCTGCTTAACAGCGAGGCCTTCCGCGAGAGCAAATACGAACTCCCCGTAGCGATAGGTTACACCATAACCCAGCACGTGAAGGTATTCGACCTCGCAGAAGCTCCGCACCTGCTGATTGCCGGTGCCACCAAGCAGGGTAAGTCCGTGGGACTCAACGTCATTATAGGATCGCTGCTGTACAGCAAGCATCCTTCTGAACTCAAGTTCGTATTCATCGATCCCAAGATGGTGGAATTCTCGGCCTACGGCAAACTGCTCAAGCATTACCTTGCCGTGCTTCCCACCGCGGGCGATGAGGAAGAAGAGCGCAACAAGGCCATAGTCAAGAACGCGAAGGACGCCGACAAGGTTCTCAAGAGCCTCTGCGTGGAGATGGACCAGCGCTACGAACTGCTCAGCAAGGCGGGTTGCAACAAAGTGACCCTGTACAACGAGCGCTTTAAGGCTCGCAAGCTCAATCCCAAGAACGGGCACCGCTACCTGCCTTATCTGGTTACCGTCGTTGACGAATACGCCGACCTTACAATGACTCTCGGCGCCAGCCCCGAAGTAAGGGCTTCGTCCAAGAGCATTACCAACTCCATCATACGCCTTGCCCAGAAGGGCCGTGCGGCTGGAATCCACGTTATACTCGCGACCCAGCGTCCTTCGGTGGACGTCATCTCGGGTATCATCAAGAGTAACTTCCCCATGCGTATCGCCTTCCGTGTGGCTTCCAGGACCGACTCCATGACCATACTCGACTCCACCGGAGCCGAAACGCTCATAGGCAAGGGCGACATGCTGCTGTCCGGAGGTATAGAGAACGAGCGCATCCAGTGCGGCTTCGTGAGCGGCGACGAGATCGACGACCTCACCTCCTTCATCGGCAAGCAGCAGGGGTACAACAAGAGCTACAACACCCCTTATTACCTGCCTGAGGTTCAGGAGGAAGGTTCGGGGTCCGGATCCGGCGGCGAACTTGGCGAACTCGACGAACGCTTCGAGGAAGCCGCCAAGATGGTGGTAACCACCAAGAGAGGCTCCACTTCCGATCTGCAAAGGCGTCTGGGCATGGGTTACGCCAAGGCCGGACGCGTAATGGACCAGCTGGAAAAAGCCGGCATTGTGGGCCCCCAGGAAGGAAGCAAGCCCCGCGCCGTGCTTGTCGACACGCTTGAAGAACTGCAAACCATACTAGATACCCTGTAATGTCCGTCAAACGTCAACTCTGCCTTTTCGCGGCCCTTCTGCTGTGCGCCCTCGCCGGAGCGCAGGACGGTCCGCTGGCTAAGGTGGAGGCGCTGCTCGAAGGATCGAGGATAAGCTTCAACTACAGTTACGAGGTGCTCGAAGGCCTGCCTGTCAAGGGCAGCGGGGCAGCCGTGCTGCAGGGAAACAGCTATGTCCTTACCGAAGGCACCGCCGGGGTCTTTTGCAACGGCACCGACCGATGGACCGTTGATACGGCAAGCAAGGAGGTTTACATCGAGGCCGCAGGCGGCGAGAACGATATCTTCGGCAACGTATCCTCAATACTCCGCAAGTTCGAGGGTCTCCGCTTCGACGGCAAAACCCTTTCCGGCAAGGCCACCCTTCCCGACGGGCGCCGCATATCATGCACCGCCACCATCCTGAAGCGCACTCCAGAGAGCGCCGACGGCAGTTTCTTCGTTTACGACACTTCCCGCCTGGATTCTTCCTGGGTTATAACCGACCTGCGATGACTCCTTTCCTGCAGCAGGTTGTAAGACACTATCATCCGGCAGGGTCTCCCGGCCGGATGTGTTTCATATTCCCCAACAAGCGATCGGCATCGTTCTTCCGCAAATACCTCGGAGCGGAATGTGCCGCCGAAGGCAAGCCCATGATCGCACCGGCCTGCCTTACGATGAACGACTTCTTCCGCACCCTCGACGGGAACGGCACCGCCGACCGCATTGACCAGCTTCTGATACTCTACGAGTGCTACAAGGAGCTGAAGCCTGACGCGGAACCGCTGGACGAGTTCCTGTTCTGGGGCGGCATACTGTTGAACGACTTCGGGGAGGTGGACAAATACCTTGTCGATGCCGGAAACATCTTCCGCAACGTATCGGATTTCCGGCACATCCAGGATAGCTTCGATTATCTGGAGCCTCAGCAGAAGGCGGCTCTGGAACAGTTCCTGGGCCAGTTCCGCACCGAAGGCGAATACAAGGAACGTTTCCGCCGGATCTGGGACCTCCTGCTGCCGCTCTACCGCAGTTTCCGTTCCCGACTGGCGCAAAAGGGAATGGCGAGCGAAGGCATGATGTACCGGGGGCTCGCCGACAGGCTCGACGCCGAGGCTGCCGTCGATATACTCGGGAAGCACTTCCCCGATGTGGAGAAGTTTGTGTTCGTTGGGCTCAACGCACTTAACGAATGCGAGAAGAAACTGCTCCGCAAGATGCGGGATGCAGGCGTGGCAGAGTTCTGCTGGGACTTCAGCAGCAAGGAGATACGCGACACCGCCAATAAATCGGCGTTCTTCCTCACCCAGAATGTCAGCGAATTCCCGCAGTCCTTCAAACCCGACCCCGAAGGGCTGGGACGCCCCGTCGTAAATGTGGTCAGCGTTCCATCCTCAGTAGGACAAGTTAAGGTGGTGGCCGGCATATTGAGCGCTGCCCCTGCGGAGCCGGGGGCGGCTATGGCGTCCGCAGGCAGCCCCAGCTCTGCCGGAATCGAAACTGCCATTGTCCTTCCCGACGAAGGACTGTTGCTGTCGATGCTGAATTCCATTCCGGAGGAAATCCAGGACATCAACGTCACCATGGGCTACCCCATGAAGGGAGGCTCTTTCCATGCACTGATGCAGGACATCGCCGCCATGCAGCAGCATATCCGTGAGAAGGACGGATCTTTCAGCTTCTATCATAAACAGGTCTGGGGTATATTCTCCAACGGCATTTTCCGCAGCATACTAGACGAGGCCGGGACAGGGATCGTGACCGGAATACGCCAAAGGGCGATGTACTACGTGCCCCAGTCGGAATTTGCAGGGCATCCCCTTCTGGAACAGATATTCCATCCAGCAACGGACCCCGCCGCATACGAACTCGAACTCACGAAAGCCATTGCCGTACTGATGAAGGCGAGGGGCGGTATGCAGATGGAACTCAACTTCGCCATGGCATGGTACAAGGCTGTGACACGCCTGCAGGAGCTCTCCCCCGCCGTCAGCCGCGATACATGGTTCCGCCTTCTGGACCAGCTGGTGACCGGCAGTGCGGTGCCCTTCGACGGCGAGCCGCTGAAAGGCCTGCAGATCATGGGCCCCCTGGAAACCCGCGCCCTTGATTTCGAACGTCTTATCATACTCTCATGCAACGAGGGCATGTTTCCCAGACGCTCCGTCGGAGCCTCCTTCATCCCGGCCGAACTCCGGAAAGGATTCGGCCTTCCAACTTACGAATACCAGGATGCCGTGTGGGCATACTACTTCTACCGCGCCATCCAGCGTGCATCCGAGGTCTGGCTGCTCTACGACTCCCGTACCGAAGGCATACGCTCCGGCGAGGAGAGCCGCTACATACGCCAGCTGGAACTGCTTTACGGCTTCGACATCCGGAGATACGTCACACAGTCTCCCATTGTCTCCCCCACCGAAGAGGATGCCATAGAAAAGACGGACGAGCATATCGCAAGGATGCATGAACCCTACTTCGCCCTGTCTGCCACGCAGTTGCAGAATTACCTCGCCTGCCCCGCCAAGTTCTTCTACTCCAAGGTGGAAGGTCTCAGGCCCGCCGACGAAGTGGCCGAGGCGATGGACGGAGGCACGATAGGCAACGTGCTTCACGAGACCATGCAGAAGCTGTACTCGGGTCGCAGGAAGATCGACAGGGCCTATCTCGAGGGGCTGCTGAAGGATAGCAGGCGCGTCGAGGCGCTCGTGCGCGAAGGCATACTCTCCAAGACGCGCAGCGACGAGATTGTCGGTCGCAACCTCGTCTTCGAGGATATGATATGCAAGTACGTCCGCGGCATTCTTTCGACAGACCTCAGGCTGCTTACCAACAGGGGCCTGGACAGTTTCGACATCCTCGGCCTGGAACTCAGGAAGACCATGGACTTCGGCGGATTCCACTTCAAGGGGACCATCGATCGCATAGACAGTTTCGATTCGGGTACCATACGTGTCGTCGACTACAAGACCGGCAGCGTGGGAAAAGACGAGCTAAACCCCGACGTCGACAAGGTCTTCGGCGAAGACAATAAGAACCGGCCCAAGATTGCGCTGCAGCTTCTCATCTATGATATGCTGCTGGAAGGGTCCGCCATAGCCGGAGATAAACTGGTCCGAAACTGCATCTACCAGACTGCCAGCCTGTTCAAGGAAGACCCCGCCGAGGCACTGCGCGACGAAGAGTTCTGCAGCCAGGCGAAGGAACGTCTGGAAGAACTGCTGCGTGAGATTGACGACAAGAGCGTCCCCTGGACCAGGAAGGGCGACAAGGATACCTGCTCATACTGTGATTTCAAAGACCTTTGCGGAAGATGATACGGATAGTGAAAGCCTCCGCGGGGTCGGGCAAGACATACACCCTCGCACATAGTTACCTCAAGCTGCTGACGGAACGCTTCGCCTACCGTCACATACTCGCGGTGACCTTTACCAACAAGGCTACGGCCGAGATGAAGGGACGCATCCTGAAACTCCTCTCCGAGGACAATAGTGAGGACAAGCGCCGTATGCTAAGCGACATACTGCACGACTACAGCGCATTTTCCGTGAGCACCATCGATAAGTTCTTCCAGCAGGCGCTCAAGGCCTTTGCCAGGGAGATCGGGCAGATGGCCGATTACAGGATAGAACTCGACCGTGATTCGCTCATCATCGAGGCCATGGACCGCATCCTGGATTCGCTCACCGAAGAAAACACCGACGTTCTGGACTGGCTCAAGGAACAGGTGGCGGCCAAACTCGCCGAAGGGAAGAAGCCAGTACTGGAGGATTCTCTCTACAGCGCCGGGAAGATGCTTATGTCGGAGGAGCAGCGCGAGCTCGCAGAGCGGTACGGCATCGACGTACGCGAGGCTTTCGGGAAAGAAAGGCTCGCCGCTGTGCGGAGCTGCTGCAGGAAGATAATCGAAGACTTTACCGAAAAGGTGAATTCCACCGCCAAGGATGTAGTGGTCAAGAACGGTAATTCGCAGAGAAGCCTGAAAAAGTATGTCGCGGGATTCAAGGCAGGAAGCAAGATTGACAAACCTCCGAAAACACTTGCCGAAGAAGCTGCCGGTACTCCATTCATGGAGCTTTTCAATGGCCCGGAATACATCTGGTTCAATACGGCACTGGAACTTCAGAAGAACCTTATGGACCTCGGCCTGGCGCGGGAATTCTACAACAGCTTCGATTCTCTCCTGAAGGAAAAGAACATCCTCTGCCTGGATGAGAGCAATACCATACTCAAGGATATCATCGCCGGCAGCGACGCCCCGTTCGTATACGAGAAACTTGGCGTGCGCTACGAGCACTTCCTGCTTGACGAGTTCCAGGATACTTCCAATATCCAGTGGGAGAATTTCCGTCCCCTGCTCAGGGAAAGCGACGCGTCGATGCGCGACAATCTCATAGTCGGGGACGTCAAGCAGAGCATCTACCGCTGGCGCCGCTCGGACTGGAGACTTCTCGCGGAGCGTGTGGGGGAAGAATTCCCCTCTTCCGAAACATCCGTGCTCGAAAACAACTGGCGCAGCCTTCCTGTCATAGTGGACTTCAACAACGGCTTCTTTGAATTTGCCGCTTCAGCCATACACAGGGAATCCCTTTATGCCGACGTACGGCAGGTGGCCCGCACCCGCGACACGCAGGAGGGCTTCGTAAGGGCCAGTTTTTGCGAGAAGGACGAGGTCATCGACAGGATCCTGGAGTCTATTGACGATGCCCTGAAGGCCGGAGCCCGTTACGGCGACATTGCGATTCTTGTCCGCAGGAAATCCCCCGGAAGCGTCATTGCGGAAAGGCTTGTCGCGGAAGGAATCCCCGTTATTTCGGACGACTCCCTCGGAATAGACTCTTCGCTTACGGTGCGCAGGCTGGTAGGCCTTCTCGCCAACCACGAGAATCCCGACGACAACATAAACGCCTACATGGCCAGGACGCGCAACGTTGAGTTCCCTTCCGAGTACCATTCCCTCGTTGACCTGTGCGAGAACCTGCTGCGGCAGTTGCGGGACGACAATCCAGAAGCCTTCGACGGCGACGCCCCCTTCATCCAGGCATTTATGGACAATCTCCGGGAATGGGTGGATTCCAACGGCAACGAACTGCGCTATTTCCTTCAGTACTGGAAGGAAAAACCGGGGACTATCAACTCTCCCGAGGATTCCGACGCAATCCGTATCATTACCGTACACAAGGCAAAAGGACTGGAATTCCCCTATTTGATCTTCCCTTATGCCGAGACAGTGGAGCGTTTCCACCACAGGGACATACACTGGTGCCATCTTAACACCGAAGGGACGCCGTTCTGCCCTGAAGCCGAAGGGTTATATCCGCTGGAATTCAACAACAGTCTCAACAACACCCTGTTTAAAGAAGACTTTCACCGTGAGGTGGAGATGCAGGACGTTGATAACCTCAACATCTTCTACGTAGCCATGACAAGGGCCGAGAAATGCCTTCATGTAATAGCGTCGAATTATGCCGGCAAGAACGATACGCCCAAGGGACCTGACGATTTCAGCAACTTCGCACAACTGCTGTATACCTACTGCGGAGGAGTAAAGGAATACTCCTGCGGCAGCATGTACGATTTCTCCCTCATGAAACGTCGCCGGACGGATAAAACCACGCCCCTCACCTGCCCTTACGTCTCCATAGCCCTCGGCGACAGGCTCAAGGTATCTGCCGACGCATCGGACTTCTTCGGAGAAGACGGCCTGACAGGCACTGCGGCTTCGCCCCGCAGGAACGGCATAGTCCTTCACGGCATACTCTCGGGAGTGCAGCAGGCAGGCGATCTGAGGCAGTCCGTCGACGCCGCCGTCCTGGACGGGCAACTGAGCGCCGCAGAGGGTGAAGATGCATTCCGCCTTCTTTCAGAAAGGATTGCATCCCATCCAGAATGGTTCCGCGACAGGGGCCTCAACGAGGTGTCGCTATTCGATGCAAACGGTTTGGAAAAACGCCCCGACAGGGTTGTAGTCCGGGACGGCAGGGCTCTGGTAATCGATTACAAGTTCGGCGTCCGTACTCCCGAAACCGACTCGAAATACCGCACGCAGGTGTCTTCATACATGCGTATTTTCCGCGAGCTGGGTTATTCCGACGTAAGCGGAGTGGTCTGGTACGTGCTTTCCGACTACACTTTGGCAGTTTAATTGTTATCTTTGTGACCGGATGTTCAACGAGAATGACTTTTCGCGCCTGGAGCTGAAGCTGCCGAACTGCCTCGGCAACTATCGCTATTTCCGTTCCCTGCTGGAACCGGAAACGCGTATGCTGGTGCTGGTCAAGGCCAATGCGTACGGTCACGGAGCGGTGGAGTTCGCGGGAATGATGCAGGCCGCCGGAGCCGATTACCTGGCGGTTGCCCTTCCCATCGAGGGCATAGAACTGCGCAAGGCCGGTATCTCGCTACCCATTCTGGTACTCACATCAGGTACTGACTTCTTCGAGGAGATGATAGAGTACAGGCTGGAACCCTCCATCCCTAATCTCTACACACTCAAGGCCCTTCTGGAGGTGCTCGCGAAACGCGGAGTCAAGGACTTCCCCATCCACATAAAACTCGATACCGGCATGCACAGGCTGGGTTTCATGTCCCAGGAACTGCCCGCCCTCGTCGAATGCCTCAAAGGATGCGACGCCGTACATGTAAAGTCCATCTTCTCGCACCTTGCCGTGGCGGAAGACCCTTCGCAGGACGATTTTACCCTCGGCCAGATCGAGCTCTTCCGCGAAAATGCGCAGGAACTTACCGACTCCCTTGGATACAAGCCAATGTGGCACATCCTGAATTCGGCCGGAATCGAGCGCTTCCCGCAGTTCCAGTTCGACATGGTACGCCTCGGCATAGGCATCTACGGCATCAGCGCCCTTCCGGGCGTACGCCTCAAGCCAGTCGCCTCCCTAAAGGTTAAGATATTGCAAATTAAGCATTTAACCCCTTCCGACGGAACGATAGGCTATGGCCGTAAAGGTCTCATCGCAGCCGGAGGATCCACCATCGCCACCATCCCCTGCGGCTACGCCGACGGACTGGACCGCCACCTCGGGCGCGGCAACGCCTCTTTCGCGGTCAACGGGCACAGGGCACCTACCATAGGCAATATCTGCATGGACATGTGCATGCTGGATGTTACGGGCATACCCTGCGAGGTCGGCGATACCGTAACGATTTTCGGCGAAGACCCCACGGTAGAGGAACTCGCCGGCATCCTGGGGACCATTCCCTACGAGATTCTCACCTCGGTCCCCCGTCGCATCGAGCGGCTGATTATACGTAAATAGTATTTCGGACTACAGATACGAATCTTCCGGAGCCCGGTGTTCGACCAGAGTCTCCAGCAGGACCGTATTGTCTGCTGCCGGCAGAAGGAAGAAGTCGGCGCACTCGGCCGGAACCAGGACGGTTTCGCCCGCCCTGAGCCTGGCAACAGGGGTTTCTTCGTCAGGCTCCGCCACCCTCAGTTCGAAGGCGCCGTTGACGCAGGTATAGGCTATGCAGGAGTCGAAATGCTCCGAGCCGATCTTCATCGCATCTGTAAGTTTCAGCAGGCTGACGCTGAACTGTGGCAGCTTCAGCAGGCGCGTTACCTGTTCGGGTTCGTCCCCGGAACGCTTGCCCTCATCGGAGGAGCGTCCTTTCAGGAGTTCTCCCGGCAATTGCGCGAAGTTAATGAAATCCAGCGCCGCCGCAAGGTCAAGGGCCGGATCGAATTCTTCGGTAGAAACGGGCTGCCCCCAGTCGCACAGGCAATAATCCATGGCGGAGGATTCGCTGACCTCTATGATACTGACATCTCCCCAGGCACAGTGAGGGGTTCCCGGAGGAATACGGAAGTACTGGCCCGAACGGGGTTCGAGGATGTTGAGCATAGCATCCGCACCGCCATCAGCACAGGCCTCGCAGAAATCTCCGGCATCCGTGTCGCGTTTGAAGCCCAGCAGCAGGCGCGATCCCTTGCCGGCGCTGACCACGTACCAGAATATTTCCTTCCCGAGGGCGTCGCAGCAGTTGCGGGCGTAGTCGTCGGGAGGGCTCACGCGAAGCGGCATCTTCCCCTTGACCTTCAACATCTTAAGCTGGAAAGGGAACTGACGGCCGTACCAGTCGAATACATCGTCGCCCACCATACGGTCGAGGTAGGTCTCCATAAGTTCTCCCATGGTGTTGCCAGCCAGCCAGCCTTCGTGAACGAGGGTATCGCGGTAGCCCAGATCCGCCAGAAGGAACTCTTCGCTGCCCCATGAGTATTCGTCCCGGATGCTGCAGAGACGGAAGGGATACAATTTCTTTTCTTCCATTAAAAGTGTTATCTTTACGCAATGCGAATATAAACATTTTTGCGACATGAAAGGCATTTACATTTTTCTGGCGGACGGCTTCGAGGATGTCGAGGCCCTGGGAACCAACGACGTACTACGCCGTGCCGGACTCCGGAGCGAGCTCGTAGGCATACGCGAGGAACCGTTCGTACAATCGTCGCACCATATAACCGTGAGCGTGGACGACTGTCTTCCCTTCTTCAAATCGGAGCACGAAGGCACCACGGCGGAAGACGTGCTCATTTTCCCGGGAGGAATGCCCGGAAGCAAGAGCCTGGCTGCATGCAAACCGCTCATAAAATTCATGCAGGACCACTACGATGCCGGCGGAAGCGTGGCGGCCATTTGTGCGGCACCCGGGCTGGTACTAAGCCAGCTTAAAGGAATAGCTGGGGCAACCGTGACCTGCTTTGACGGCTTTGAAGGGGCTCTGGAGGCAGCAGGAGCGAAGTTCGAACCCCGTCCTGCAATCACCTCCGGACGCATCATCACCGGGCGCAGCGCCGGGCACGCACTTGCCTTCGCCCTGGAAATCGTACGCAAGGTCCGCCCGGAGAAGTACGACGAAGTGAGTCACGCCCTCTATCTGGATACTCTTTAATGGAAGCCAGGCTGGATAAATATCTCTGGTGTATCCGGGTATTCAAGACCCGCTCGGACGCCACCGACGCCTGCAAGGGAAACAAAGTGCAGGTTAACGGAAGCGTCGCCAAGCCCGCCAAGACCGTAAAGGAAGGCGACGAGCTGGTGATCCGTAAGGGCATCGTCCAGCTTACGTACAAGGTGACGGGCATCCCGCCTTCGCGCGTAGGCGCCGCCCTTGTGGAGAATTACGCCCTCAACCTCACCCCCGAGGCGGAACTCGACAAACTGAAAGCCCCTGCCGAGACCTTCTTCGTCCGCAGGGACAAAGGGGCGGGAAGACCGACAAAAAAAGACAGGCGCACCCTCGACGCACTCTGGGACGCCATAGAAGATTAGGATATGATTTACGTTATAATGATAGCTGTGATGGTGCTCTCGTTCATCGTCCAGCTTATGCTCAAGAGCAGATTCAACAAGTATTCAAAGGTGGAGATCCCCTACAGCGGGGCCGAGATAGCATCGCGCATGATGGCGCAGAACGGGATTAACGATGTGAAGATAACTTCGGTGGAAGGCAGTCTTACGGACCATTACAATCCTGAGAACCATACCATCAACCTGTCGGAATCGGTTTTCGACCAGCACAACATCGCAGCGGCGGCCGTGGCTGCGCATGAAACCGGCCACTGCATACAGCACGCAAAGGGTTACGGCCCTCTCCGTATGCGTAGCAGCCTGGTCCCCGTGGTCACCTTTGCAAACAGCGCGGTCAGCTGGGTACTCGTAATAGGTATCCTTATTATAGAGATTACCCCCGTACTGCTGTGGGCGGGCATAGGACTCTTTGCCATGACCACCCTTTTCAGTTTCGTAACGCTGCCCGTCGAGATAGATGCCAGCCGCAGGGCTATACGCTGGCTGGAGAATTCCGGCATCGCCACCTACGAAACCCTCCCCATGGCCAAGGATGCCCTCAAATGGGCCGCATACACTTACGTGATAGCAGCGCTGGGCTCACTCGCCACCTTGGTTTATTATATAATGCTCGGGAACAGCAGGAGATAAAAAAAGAGGTGCTCAGTCGAGCACCTCTCCTTTTGCGTTCAGAAATTCATACTGCAGGATGCTGTGGTCCGTCTTTTCCTCGAGGGCCAGGCGGCACTTGTACTTGCGGCGCCATTTGGCGACGTAGGAGTTCAGGAAGCCGCGGCTGAGGTACGACCCGAGGATGGGACTCACGCGCAGCGTAAGCTTGCGTATGCCCTTGTCTTCCACATAGTAAGCGAGAGCGCGCTCCACCTGCTCGTCTATCACTACCGTCGAGGCTATCTTGCCCGTGCCATGGCAGAGGGGGCACTGCTCGGTGGTGTTGATTTCGGTGACGGGGCGGATGCGCTGGCGGGTGATCTGCATCAGGCCGAACTTGGTAAGCGGAAGCACGTTGTGTTTGGCGCGGTCGGATGCCATCAGTTCCGTCATGTACTTGAAAAGCTCATTGCGATGCTCCTGAGTGTCCATGTCGATGAAATCGACTATGACTATACCACCCATATCGCGCAGGCGTAGCTGCCTCGCGATTTCTTCGGCTGCCAGCTTATTGACCTCGAAGGTATTCTCCTCCTGGTCGGAAGTCTTGGCGCGTATGCCGCTGTTGACGTCTATGACGTTGAGCGCTTCGGTGCTCTCGATTACCAGATAGGCGCCCTGCTTCATGGGCACCACCTTTCCGAAGGAGCTCTTTATCTGCCGGGTGACCTCGAAATGGTCGAAGATCGGTTCCTTGCCGTCATAGAATTTGACAATCTTCTCCTGCTCAGGCGAAATGAGGGAGATGTAATTCCTGGTTTCCTCGTAAATCTTCTCGTCGTTGACGTAAATGCTCGTAAAAGAGTCGTTCAGAAGATCCCTGAGGACTGTGGTGGTTTTGGAGTATTCGGTAAAGAGGAGCTGCGTGCCCTTGTTGCGGGCCATCTTGTTCCACGACGCCTCCCACTTGTCGAGCAGCGACTTCACCTCGGCCACCAGCACGCCGGCTTTCTTGCCTTCGGCTGCGGTGCGGATGATTGCGCCGTAATTCTTCGGGAGTATGCTCTTTACCAGAGTTTCGAGCCTTTTCTTTTCCTCCTTCGAGGAAATCTTTTGCGACACGCTCACCTTGTCTGCAAAAGGCAGCAATACTATATTGCGTCCTGCCAATGAAATTTCCGCAGTCAGACGCGATCCTTTGGTGGAAATGGGCTCCTTGACTATCTGCACCGCTATCATCTGGCCGGGCTTGAGATGGTCTTCCACGCGTCCTTCCTTTTCGAGGGGCTGTCCCAGCTTGATGCCGGAATAGAGTTCCTTGAGGTCGCGGTTGGGATTGCTCTCGCGCACGAAACGGTCGAAGGCGTTGAAATGGAAGCCGAGGTCGAGGTAGTGGATGAATCCTTCCTTGGAGTCGCCGATGTCCACGAAAGCCGCGTTCAGCGAAGGGAGAAGCTTACGGACCTTGCCGAGATACACATCCCCCACGGAGAAACTGTGACCGCCGGTAGGCTCACGGTTGAACTCCATCAGCCTGTGGTTCTCCATCAAGGCTATGCGGACTTCCGAGGGGCCATGCTCAACGATCAGGTCTTTTTCGACTTTCTGTTCGTCCATTTGGAAATTGATTGGTTGGGGTTGCGGCCGGAGAATACGGCCACATTTTAAAATGAGGCCCGCCGGATCTCCCGTACGAGCCTCACTCGACTATTTCTTCTTGTGTCTGTTGAGGCGCAAGCGCTTTTTACGCTTGTGCGTCGCCATTTTATGTCTCTTTCTCTTTTTACCGCTAGGCATATGCTACGTATTAATTATTTCTTGAGAGCGGCAACAAACACCTTCGCGGGCTTGAAAGCGGGAATATCGTGCGCAGGGATGTTGATCGTGGTCTTCTTGGTGATGTTGCGAGCGGCCTTAGGGGCGCGGTGCTTGATGATGAAACTGCCGAATCCACGGAGGTATACGGGCTGACCCTTGGTGACGGAACCTTTAACGGTTTCCATGAATGCTTCTACCACTGCCAGCACCTGGATTTTCTCTATACCGGTGTTCTTGGCGATCTCGTTAACAATGTCTGCTTTAGTCATATCTCAGAAAAATATATGTTTGGTTTCAAAACCGGAGTGCAAAAATAATCCTATTTTTTTAATAATCAAAACTTTTTGCATTGGCACGGAGATTGACTATATTCGCAGTACGGGGCATTGCGCCCCTTTACTGACAAATTGGCAATCATGACGAAATTTAATACTGAATTCGCACTTCCTGCCGGGGCCGAAGTGAGCATTATTCCCGTGATGCAGGGCGAAGGAATCCAGAAGATAGACGAGTCCACGCTGCCGGACATCCTTCCCGTCCTGGCACTGCGCAACGCGGTGCTCTTCCCGGGAACGGTTTTCCCCGTCACGATAGGGCGAGACAAGTCCATAAAGCTTGTAAAGGACGCCGAGCAGCGCGAGATGTTCATAGCCTGCGTCCCCCAGACCGACATGACCGTGGAGGAACCCAAGGAACAGGATCTCTATCAGTACGGTACCGTAGCCAAGATACTGAAGAGCATAGAGATGCCGGACGGCACCATCACCGTCATAGTGCAGGGCTTCAAGCGCCTCTCGCTCGACTCCATCATAGATTATGAGCCTTACCTGACCGGCCGGGTACACTACCTGGACGACTTCCTGCAGGACAAGGACGACACGGCCATCAAGGCCATCGCCGATTCCCTAAAGGAGCAGGCTTCGCAGATAATCCGCAACTCTTCGATGATCTCCCGCGAAGCCATTGGAGCCATCCGCAGCATAGAGAACTTCCACTTCCTGGTCAATTTCATAGCCACCACCGTCGAGGTCGACGAGATCCAGGACAAGATGGAACTCCTGCAGTACGATGACGTGAAGGTCCGTGCCATGAAGCTGCTCTCGATGCTCAACATGCAGATTGAGCTCACCAAGATCAAGCAGGACATCAACCAGAAGGTAAAATCCGAGATAGACCAGCAGCAGCGCGAGTATTACCTCAACAACCAGCTCCGCACCATCCAGGAAGAACTCGGAATGGACGACAGCGAGGATCTGGACGGCCTGAAGGCCCGCGCCGACAAGAAGGACTGGCCCAAGGAAATAGCGGAAGCCTTCGACAAGGAACTCGGGAAGCTCGCGAAATACAACACCACCTCCCCCGAGTACAGCATACAGTACAACTATCTGGACTTTATGCTGAACCTCCCCTGGAACGAGGTCAGCAAGGACAATCTGGACCTCAAACATGCGCAGAAGGTACTGGACAAGGACCATTACGGTCTGGAAACCGTGAAGGACCGCATAATCGAATACCTCGCGGTACTTAAGCTCCGCGGGAACATGAAGTCGCCCATACTCTGCCTCTACGGCCCTCCCGGCGTCGGAAAGACCAGCCTGGGCAAGAGCATAGCCAGGGCCCTCGGGCGCAAATACGTGCGCATCTCCCTGGGAGGCATGCACGACGAGGCCGAGATACGCGGACACCGCAAGACCTACGTAGGTGCCCTTCCCGGACGTATCCTCAACGGAATCTGCCGCGCCGGCACTTCCAACCCCGTAGTGGTGCTGGATGAGATCGATAAGCTTTCCGCCGACTTCAAGGGAGACCCCTCGTCCGCACTGCTGGAAGCCCTCGATCCCGAGCAGAACACCACCTTCCACGACAACTACCTGGATCTGGACTACGACCTCTCGAAGGTTCTGTTCATAACCACGGCCAACACCATATCCCCCGTGCAGCCGGCCCTGCTCGACCGCATGGAGATAATCAACGTAACGGGCTATCTCGCCGAAGAGAAAATGCAGATAGCCAAGCACTTCCTCATTCCGAAGCAGCTCGGTGAGCACGGTCTCAAAAAAGGCGACCTCAAGATTGATTCTTCCGCCCTCCGCGAGATCATCGACCAGTACACCCACGAATCGGGCGTGCGCGGACTCGAGAAGCAAATCGCAAAGATCGCCCGTGTAACCGCAAAGAAGATAGCCCTGGAACAGGAGCGTCCCGACACCATAAAGAAGGAGCACCTCAAGGAATACCTGGGGCTGCCCACCGCTTTCCACGATTCCCAGAAGGGTAACGAAGGCCCCGGAATAGTAACCGGACTCGCCTGGACCCAGATGGGCGGCGAAATCCTCTTCGTGGAGAGTTCCGTCAGCAACGGCAAGGGAGTCCTCACCATGACCGGAAGCCTCGGCGACGTGATGAAGGAATCCACCACCATCGCCTATCAGTACATCAAGGCCCATCCCGAACTCGCACTGATGAATTCCGAGCAGTTCGCAGGCAAGGACATCCACGTCCACGTTCCCGAAGGGGCCGTTCCCAAGGACGGACCGTCGGCAGGCATCACCATGGTCTCTTCGATGATATCGGCGCTGCGTGGCAAAGGCATACGCAAGGGCGTGGCCATGACGGGAGAGATGACCCTCCGAGGACGCGTCCTGCCGGTGGGCGGCATCAAGGAGAAGATACTCGCCGCCAAGCGTGCCGGAGTCCATACCATACTTCTCTCCGAGGAGAACCGCAAGGATATCGAGGAGATCAAGGAGGTTTACGTACGCGGACTCAAGTTCGTTTACGTCAAGACCATCAAGGACGTCATAGATTATATATTCTGATGGAAGTCCGGATAGAACAGTCCTGGAAGGAGGCCCTGCAGGAAGAATTCGACAAGCCCTATTTCGAGAGGCTGGTCGCCTACCTGCATGGAGAGAAGGCCTCCGGCCAGGTGGTCTATCCCCCGGGAGGGCAGATCTTCCGGGCATTCGAACTCACTCCAGTAGATAAGGTCAAGGTTGTAATCCTCGGCCAGGATCCCTATCATGGGCCCGGTCAGGCCATGGGTCTGTCGTTCTCCGTCCCGGACGGCGTTCCGGCACCTCCCTCACTCAAGAACATTTTCAAAGAGATAGAGGACGACCTCGGCATACGCATGAGCGGCCGCCCCAATCTCGAATCATGGGCCCGTCAGGGAGTCCTTCTGCTCAACGCTGTACTGACGGTGCGCGGCGGACAGCCGGCATCGCACGGAGCCATAGGTTGGCAGGAGTTCACCGACGCGGTCATCAAATACCTCTCGGCGCACGGCGAAGGAATAGTCTTCATGCTCTGGGGCAACTTCGCGCGCAGCAAGAGGGACCTCATAGACAGCAGCAGGCACCATATCCTCGAAGCCGCACATCCGAGTCCCCTCGCCCGGGGCGCCTTCTTCGGATGCAGGCATTTCTCACAGGCAAACGCCCTGCTTGAACAAGAACATAAAACACCCATAAATTGGCAACTCTAGCATTATTCCCCGGGTCCTTCGACCCCTTCACCGCAGGTCACCTGAACATACTCGGGAGGGCCCTCACAATGTTCGACGAAGTGGTCGTGGCCATAGGTGTAAACCAGGACAAGACCGGCTTCTTCAGCACGGAACAGAAAATCGACATTATCCGTCAGGCCACGAAAGGCTTGAAAGGCATACGCGTCATCAACTACGACGGACTCACGGTTGACATCTGCAGACAGCTGGGTATCAAGCATATAGTCCGTGGCGTCCGTAACATGCTCGACTTCGAGAACGAACGCAGCATAGCCGACGCCAACCGCCGCCTCGCCCCGGAAATCGAGACCATCATCATCCCTACGGCGCAGGAATTCGCACACATCTCCTCGTCGGCGGTAAGGGACCTGCTCCGTCACAACGGCGACACCAGCCTCTTTATGCCGAAAGGCGTAAAACTCCCGAAGGTCTGACATGCGGAGACTGCTTCTGATAACTGCCGGGCTTCTCGCCGGCATCGCCTTCACGGCCAGGGCCCAGACGGACACCGGTCACCTGTCGGTGCTCGACAGCCTCATCAATTCGTACGTCACCGCAATCCAGCCCGCAGGCATCGAAGCTAAGCAGGCGGAATGCGACTTCCTGATAGGCAGCGTCCGCGACAGTTCCATCCGGCAGCACATAGCCCTCTCCCTTTTCGACTATTACAAGGAAGCCCCTGTAATGGGCGATGAGGCAGTAGCCATCTACCTGTACGACAAATACTTCGCCGACAGGACCATCGCCATGCGGAGCGAATTCGACATGCTCGATGCACAGCTTTTCGCCGACTTCAACCGAAGCAGCCTGATCGGAATGGACGCTCCCCTGCTGACGCTCTTCAAGCCCTGCCGCGGAAAACTCACAGTTCCGGAGAAAGGAGTCACGTCCGTCCTCTGGTTTTACGATACCTCGTGCAGCAAATGCGTTCTGGAAGCAAAGGTTCTGCCGCAGCTTCTGGAAGAGAACGTGCATTTCCCGCTCACTTTGTACGCTGTTTATTCCGGGCGCGACAAAAAGGCCTGGAAGGAATTCCGCCGCAGTTTCAAGGTAAAAGGAGGAAAAGTACGCGTTGTACATCTCTGGGATCCCGACAATACTTCCGACTACATACGCAAGTACGGGGTTATCTCCACTCCCAGGATGTTCGCGGTCGCACCGTCGGGAGGTATCATCGGAAGGAGGCTCGAAGTCGAGTCCCTGCTGCAGCTCCTGCCTGTCGCCGAAGAGATTGACGGCATGCGAACATTTTGATTATCAGAGAGAATTCTCTATATTTGCGAAGATATGGCACGTAAAAAGAACTCCGGAGTCGATCCGCGTTACCAGGACAAGGAACGCGCAGCTCTCATGCGCAGCTCCCGCAAATCCGTATTCTTCAACAAAAAGGAACTGGCAGCCATCAATGAATACTGCCGCCGCTTCGGCGTGCGCTCACGCAGCGCCCTCATCCGCCAGGCCACCATGGAGCATATCCTCCGCGAGCTCGACGAAAACCACCCTACGCTGTTCTAGCTGCGGGTTTTCTGAATTATAGAATTTCTGTTATAGAATTTGTATAATACGATTTCTATAATTGCAAAACTGGCTTCGCTGAAGTTTATCCGTTTGCAAAAAGAGGCTTATTTGCAAACGGATAGCGTTTTTCTCGAGGTTTGTTTGCAAAAACAGCCATTTTTGCAAACAGAATCCCTTGAGTGAACTAATCGTAATAAGCCCATGACCGATTTCGCAGCAATAGATTTCGAGACGGCGAA
>CAMHTE010000008.1 GCA_946187975.1 uncultured Bacteroidales bacterium
TCGTAGCGCTGCATCCGGTAAGAAGGCTAAGGAGTAGTAAGAGGATAATTTTCATTATTTGATCAAACAGATTGGAATTTATCTTAATTCCAGGCGAAACACGCGGATGGGGTGGTCCTTGCCCCCGCACTGGGTTTCGTCGATGACGGTTTCTCCAGTGGGGACGAAGCCGCACTTCTCCATCACGCGGCCGCTGGCCGGGTTGTCCACAAAGTGTCCGGAAATAAGGGATTTGATATCGGTCCTGCACCGGATATGTTCGATCATCAGCCCAAGGGCCTCCGTGCAAATACCTTTGTTCCAATACGGTTTTGCGATCCAGTAGCCGATGAGCGGCTCGCCGTCGCGGGCCGGCAGGTTACACTCACAAGACGGGCCGTAACCCATGGCGCCGATTGCCTCTCCAGTTTCCTTCAGTTCGATTGCCCAGGTGTTGGTTGCATCGTGGAAGACTGTCCGGATGACAGCCAGGCTTTCCTCTATGGACCGGTGAGGCGGCCATCCGGCCCGGGGGCCGACATCGGGATCCGAGGCCCACTTATACAACGCGGGGGCGTCGTCGTCCCGCCAGGGGCGGAGTATAATCCGGCCCGTTTCCATCACGCCATCGTAAAACAATTGACCGGGCAGCCGCTTTTTCTCCTTCGCCGCAAAGGTGGCCTCGTACCGCTCAAAGGCCTCCGGATTTTCATCGGCAATGAAATAACCCTTGGGCGGACAATAAGTTGCTTCCTCTATGCCATTGGCTTTAAGCCAGCCGGGAATCAGCTCCTGCGCCAGGAAGAAAGGAACAGGATCGTCCTTGGGAAAGTCGTGATAGTGGACGCCGAAACCGCTTGCAAGCGAGAATCCGGCATGCTTGTAAAAGTCGATATTTCCTTCCATGCAAAGGAAGCCGATGCCCATTTCACGGGCTCTCTCAAGGGCGAACTGCAGCAACTGCAGCCCATACCCTTTTCTCTTGAAGTCTGGAAGGATACTGATGGGGCCAAATGTCCAGGACTGCTTATATGTACCGTCTGGCAGTAACAATTCTGCCTTGGAGAACATCACATGGCCTATCAACCGGCCATTCTCCTCCATCACAAAGTCTAAATCAGGGATGAAATCAGGGTTTTCTCTATAGCAATGCAGCACATAATGCTCCGTGCATCCCGGACGATATACATTCCAAAAAGCCTCGCGGGTAAGGTTCTCAACCGCACGGTAATCCTCCGGTCTTTCAAGTCTTATATTCATATGTCACTCGATCACAAAACTGCGCGGATAGAAGTCACTGTAGAAACGGCCGTCGGTGGCGGTGAATTTAAGGACACAGTAGTTGGGATCGGTAACGCCGCCGGGATAGTATTCCGTGTCGCCGTCGCGCCAGACTTTCTCCTTCGAGGCTGCGTCCGTCAGCACCTCCATAGTGCCGCGCAACATCATGCCCTTGAAACCATCCGAGTCGCAGAAGTAGATACTGGCCTTGGGGTTAGCTTTATAGTGGGCCACGCGCAGGGAGAAGGTGTTGGTGGTAAAGTAGAAAACTTTAACACCCTCGCGTACTCGGGGTGAAAGCATGGCCTTTGTGCAGGGGTAGCCTTCATCATCCACGGAAGAAATGAAGGTAATCGGGAGTGTGTCGGCCATCTTGCCGATGAGTTCCTTAACGCCGGCCAGGGCGGGATTATCCGGCATGGAATCCGTAAGTGTCAGCTCCTTGCGCCAACGTTTCAGATGCGGGAAATACACTTTCATCTGGCCGATGTATTCTTCCTTTGTGATGGGCTGTGGCAGGCCTTTGTTCACCTCGTCCACGAACTGGGCGCAGTGCTCGATCATCTCTTCCATCGTGCACTCCTGCAGGAACTTGCCATCCTTATAGCAGTAGATGCAGTAATCTTCATTCTTGCTTCCATCGGCATTGGTGCCAAGGATTTCCTGGGTGAGCGGCATTCCGCAACTCTGGCAGAACTTCATTTCCATATATTGATAGTGGTTTAACCCGATAAATCCCGATTTATCTAACCCTCAAAGGTAAGGATTTTTACTGAACTTCAGAAGTGCTTTTCTCCCCCTATGCCTGGACGAAGAGCCGGGAGGCCGATAAATGGCAGAGTTTCTCAAAGGGAATACTGGAAAAGAAGGATGATACAAAGTGCGACTTCGTGCTGTGGACACTCGAGCACTATGCCGGAATAAAGGATGTGGTGGGGGAACTTTTTTTGGAGAATTGAGAGATAATTGCTACATTTGCATGATTTGGCTTTATCCGTTTTGGGTTTTAACCACGCCCTTAGCTGGTACCTTAAAGTCATAAACCGCATACTGAACATAATAACTATATCACCAATGAGTTTCAAAGAAAAACACTCTGAACTCCGGCCTTACGAAGCGCCGGAATGCTCCTGCTTCGGCCTTTCGGCGGCAGGCGGCTTTCTCACCGGCTCGCCCTTCGGCGTAACCGAAACGGAGAACTATGCCACTCCGGAAGATGCAAACGACAACTGGTTTTAAACTAAAGGAGGAAAAGATTATGAAAAAGACAATGAAATACTTCGCGCTTGCAATAACGGGCGCAATCATTTTCTCCTGCGGAAAGGAAGAAGCAGGCGAAATCGTTCCCGCAGCATCCGATGCTCAGGAGCAGACTTCCGGCGAAACCGACAATCCGGTTGATCCTGCCATAGACGGCAACCTTCTCACAAGCTTCAGCGTGAACTTCGAGTCCCTCGTGGACGAGGCCGGCACCAAGGTGTCCGTGAACCTCGGCACAGGAGCCACAGCCATTGAGAACGGTGACGAAGTGCTCGTGTGCAACGACGAGGGAGGCAATGCCGTTTACGTCTATGACGGCACCGAGTTCAGCGCAAAGTCCGGCGAGACTCCGGTTGCGCTCAGCACCGCTGTGAGCGTTTATTATCCTGCGGATGAATTCGAGCTTGACGGAACGGCCGTAAAGTTCGTCATGCCCGGAGGAGTCGAGGCATCCGGCGACCTCGGTGCCATCGCTCCCATGGCCGGTGTGATTGCCGGTGAGGCGGGTGCATACAATGTGACTCTTTATAATCTGGCATCCCTTCTCAAGGTCAGCGTAACTGCCGACGTGAACATCAATTCGGTATCGCTCGACTATGGTTCCGGTGTCAACTATGCGGAAGGAGCAAAATTCACCGTGGACGCTTCGGCCAAAACCCTCACCGCGGCGGACGCTTCTTCGGAGACTTCAGTTACCGTTGCGCTCGGCACCCCCGCCGCTACGGCGGACGTGGTGTTCCTGCTGCCCACGGTAGAGATTGCCAACGGCCTTGCCGTCACCGCCAACCTGGCTGACAACCACAATGGAGGAGCGGACAGCTTCACCATCTCGAATGCAATCACCGATGCTCCTGCAAGGAAAAAGATTTCCACCATGTCCTTCTACGCCGGTCTCTTCTCCGGAGGCGCGGGCACTGATGGCGATCCCTACAAGATTGCAAATGCAAGGGATTTCAAGTACATCAGCAAGTACTGCGCGGAGGGTTATGCCGACGGCTCCATCGATGCTGCCGGCTTCCTTGGCGCCTTCTACAAGCAGACTGCCGACATCAACTTCAACAATGCCGACCTCAGTGCATATATGATCGGCGGCGCATCCACGCCTTTCACCGGAACCTACAACGGCAAGCCCGAATCCACCCAGTACACGCTGAGCAATTTCACCATCAGCGGCTCCCCCAGCGGCAACGAGGGTGTTGCTCCTTTCAAGGCTATCGACGGCGCCGTACTTCAGAACATCGCTATCTCCGGTGCAGAAATTGCTGGCGGCAAGTTCACCGCAGGTCTTGTGGGTTATGCGAAAGGGGCTGGAGCAACCATACAGAATTGCTCGATAGAAAGCAGTACAATATCTGATAGTGGTAACGATTATGGTGCAGCAGGCCTTATTGGAGGAATCTATGGCGGAACTGTAACGGGCTGTTCCGGCACCGATTTGACGATTTCTACTGGTGTTGAAAATAAAGCGTATTTCGGTGGCATCATGACCTATATCAACGGTACTGTTACCGTAAGCAAATGCTCGCTTAATGGTACAACCACTGTAACCAATGCTCAGAAATTCGGCGGAATTATCGGCCAGATCAATAACGCCAATGTCACGATAACAGATTGCCACAACCATTCCACCATCAACGGTTCCAAGAATTATAATGGCGGTATTTGTGGCTATGCAAAGTTGGGCACCATTTCCTATTGTACGAATGACGGGGCAGTCAACGGTCTCAGTTCTACTGCCGGTATTGTTGCTCAGCTCGATGGTGCCACTGTTGATCATTGTACCAACTCCGGTACTATTCACGGTTCTGAGAATTATGCGGCCGGTATTGTCGCTTACCACACGAAAGGCAATCTCACCAACTCTGTCAATACTGGTGCAATCAGCGCTGATGGTGCTTATGTCGGTGGCATCGCAGGTATGCTGAAATCTTCGGCTAATTACGGTCTGATTAAAGGCTGCCGTTCCAACGCCACCCTGAGTGGTGCCAATGATGTTGCCGGTATTGTCGGACGTGTGACCTGGGGCATTGTCATGGACTGCTTCGCCAAGGGAAGTGCTACCGGTGGCCTCGACACTGGCGGTATCGTGGGTTATGCCTACTCGACAGATGGAAATGTGGCCGTCTTTAACTGCCTTGCCAGTGTAAATGTTACCTGCACCGCCTCGGGTAATCAACATTCCGGCGGTGTGATTGGCCGCGCTACTTGCTGTGCTGGCCGTTATGTATATATTGGCAACTGCGCCGGTCTGAACAATGTCGTAAAGGCAACGGAATCGGATGCAGTTCGCTTCGGCGCTTTCACAGGCTTTACCAATGCTGAAGCAGGTGGCGGCACCACCACCCCGAACCGCGTGAGAATCTGGAACAGCTATACGCTTGTTGACGATACCCACTTCCAGTGTGCGAATACCGGAGCCACGGCCGACGTAGGAGGTTTCATCGGTCGTATGGGAGCCGCATCCGATCTTGGCGACTGCTACTATATCATTGACGGTTCCAAGTCAACCTTAACCGGTTCTAATTATAAGAACATCACCCAAACTACCGCAGCTGTTATCGGAGGTACGGGAAATATCTCCGTAAATCCTACCCGTCAGGGGCTCTCGCTTGATAATACTTTCCTAAATGTCCTTAACAGGTGTACGTATGCCTCGAATGGCACTACCCGTCTTACGGCATTCAACGACTATCCCATGTGTGACTGGACCATGACAGGAGCCAACAGCGAGGCTTTGAGCCACCCTGTTCCGGCAAACCTTGTCGCCCTTGGAGAAGACTTCTACGAATAATATTCCTATTCACAAATCTTCCTCAGAGCCGCCTCCCCTGGCGGCTCTGTTTGTTACCGGAGATCCAGGTCGACGATGATGGGATAGTGGCGAGGTAATCCTGCGTGAGGAATTCTGGAGAATCTTCCTCAATCCCGTTAATTCCGTTATCGACCCTGTAAATGGAATTCATGTCTCCTGCGAGAATCCACAGATGCTCTCCCGCGGCGGGATCCGTAGCGAGCAGCCAGTTCGTCCCAATGCGCCGGGCGGCTTGTTTTTTTTATAAAAAAACACTACCTTTAACGAATTATTGCAACTTGCCGCGGAAGCGGGCAGCAAAGATACCACTAATTAAGGCACCAGCTAAAGACTTAAACTACCAATCAATGAGATTATCACATAGAATTGCATCCGCTGCGGCGCTCGCGCTTGCGCTCATATCCTGCTCAAGGGAAAGCAGGGTGCCCGACGGCGGAGACCAGGCTGCGCAGCAGAGCGGAACCTATTCCTTCCGCGCCGTGCTGGAAGCGCCGGTGAGAACCTCCGTGGATTCCGAGGGCAAAGTGTCCTGGACTGCCGGAGACGAAATAGCCGTGTGGGATGAAAAAGGCGCCCGTTACTGCAACTTCGTGTCGGCGAAGGACGACGGAGTGTTCTGTTTCCAGGGCGAACCCGGGGTGAGCTACAGCTTCACCAAGGCGGTTTATCCGGCCTCCATTGCCAAGGATGCCGGCACCATCTCCCTTCCGGACGCGTATTCCCTCGAAGAGGCGTCTTCCGGCAACTCCTGCCCCATGCTGGCATATCCGGACAGTCAGGAGCCTGGGGTGCTTCGTTTCAGGCATCTGGGAGCAGTGCTCCGCTACACGGTCGTCGGCGTTCCATCCAGGACTACCTCGCTGGTGCTCTCTTCGGCCGAAGCTTCGCTCAGCGGCGACTTCTCCTTCGCTCCGCAGGGGCTTCCCGGCGGAATCGCCGAAGGGGATGGCGAAGATATCACCTCCGGGGGAGAGCTGCCGGTAAAGTCTTCCGAAGGCTCCGGCGTGGTAATCCATTCGGCCGCTGGCAGCGGCACGGTAACGGTCGCCCTCGAGCCCGGAACCCGCAGGGACGTCACCCTGTATCTCCCGGTTCCCCTGGGAGCCTATTCCTGCACTCTCACGGTCAAGGAAGGCGACGAAACCATAGTGTCGCACACCACCGCCACCCTCAAGGACATAAAGCGGAGCAAGATGGTGCAGCTGAGCAGCATAGCTTCCATCTTCGAGAGCGGCACGGGCACGCAGGAGGATCCTTACCTCATAGAAATAGCCTCGGACCTCAGCCTCATGAGTTCGCTCTGTTCCGACCCTTCCTTCGCCGCGGCGTACTATAAGCTCGTCGCCGACATCGACATGTCCGGGGAAGAATCCTTCAAACCGATAGGAGGCAGCCAGTACGCAACCCGCTTCACGGGCGTGCTGGACGGCGACGGCCACACGATCCGGAACCTGAGCGTTTCCAGCGCGAGCTACGCCGGACTGTTCGGATATCTGGGAGGAACGGTGAAGAACCTCATTTTCGAGAAGGCCGCCATATCTTCCGCGGGCAATTACGCTGCGGTGGTTGCCGCTACCATGGCATACGCCACGGTGGAGCACTGCCGCGTGGACGCCCTGAGTTCCGTCTCGGCCGGCGGCATCATGGCGGGCAGCATCGCCGGACTGGTACGGGCGGGCACCATCGACGCCTGCGCCTCTCACGCCAGCGTGTCCGCAACCCGGGCGGCCGGCGGGATTGCCGGCGGCCTCAACCCCATCTCCAAGGGGCAGAACTGTCTGGTGATCAACTGTACCTACGATCCTGTGTACATGGACGGAAAGCTGTCCGGAGCCTGCCTGCAAACCTCTGCGGATGTGGCCTATATGGGCGGTATCGCCGGTGCCGCCTCGTTCTACAAAGATCTGGGCAGTACGGTTCTTTCATCCGAAGATGCCCGGATCGAGATTGTGAACTGCTACGCCTATCCGCTGGAGATGGCCAGCACCAGAACTGTTTCCACAACCGTTTATCATATCGGCGGCATTCTCGGCCGGGCGGACGGCGCCACCACGGTGCTCAACTGCTTCAGCCCCGTCACATATTCCAACATACTGCGCAGTGGAACACGCCTGAATGCGTCCAACAATTCCACCCTCACCAGCACAGCGGCCATCGTAGGCCGTGTCTATACTACCGGTGTCACGGTATCCCGTACTTTCTCTTCCCGGGCCTGGCAGAAGGCCTGCGGCAATCCGGGCAGCGTGGAGTACAACCACTCGCTGAACACCGTCCATCTTGGCGCCCCCAACATGCGGGGATACGGCAGCACCTTCCTCAACGGCACTGAATACAAGGAAGCGGACGGCGGACTTGCCGCCGCCCTGAATGCTGGCGTGCAGGAGTGGAACGCCGGCAGTCCCGCCGTGGCGGCCTTCGAATGGGCCTACGACCCCACGCACGGCTATCCGAAACCCCAGGGCGTGGATGTCCCCGGCGTCGTCACCCGCAAGGTGAGCGTGATAGGCGATTCCATCTCCACCTACGAAGGATTCATGTTTTCCAATGACAACTACCACCAAAGCAAGCACTATCCCAACACCGGCGGGTCGAGTACCGAAAAGGCGGATTGGGCTCCGCAGGTGCACAACGAACAGCTCACCTGGTGGTGGAGGCTCATCTACGATAAAATGACGAATGCCCGCCTGGAGGTGAACAGCGCCTGGGGCGGCACCACGGTCAGTTACCTTACGGAAAAGACGGAGCACTCGGCGAATCCCAGCGCTTCGTGTCAGGTGAACAGTCTTCAGGGACGCTATCGCGACTATGGCCTGGGCAATCCCGACGTGCTCTTCTACTTCGGCGGCCGCAACGACTATGCCGCGGTGGGTGGCAATTCGCTCGACCTGCTGGGCGACTATTCCACAGATTCCCTCCAGGTTGCCTACGATGCTCCTTCGCCTGCGCTGTACAATAACTACAGCCAGGGCACCGTTGCCATCCTGAAACATTTCCACGACGCACATCCGGACGCGAAAATCATGATCATGATCACCGACCTCATGACCGACGAATATGAGGACTCGGCCGAAGCAATCCGGGCTTTCCTTGAAGACAAGGGCTATGACATCAAGTTTGCCAATCTGCACAAGCGCGGCACCACCAATAAGCAGAATAACGATATAGGCGTGATCAAGGAAAAGGGTTCCCACCCGAATGCCACGGGCTGCGAAAACATAGCGAATTACATCTGGGAACAGCTCGGCGGCTGGCTCGATAACTGATGGAGGGACTTGCAATGAAAAAGACTTACACTATTATGCTTGCGACCCTTTCCCTTGCGGCGCTCTGCTCGTGCGGGAAGGAAGGGAAGGTGCTGCCCCGCACCCCGGAGCTCATAGACTGGACCTTCGAGGCTCCCGCCACCAGGGCCACTTTCGACGAACGCGGAAAGTTCGCCTGGGAGGCATGGGATACCATAGACGTATGGGATGCAGCCTCCGGCTCGTTCACGGTCTTCACCACCGTTACTGGTAGCGGCATCTTCTATGCCAAGGCTCCTGCGGACTCCAGGTTCGCCGGCGCCGCCTACCACCCTTCCGGCATCGCCAGGGACTCCTCGATGGTGAACGTCTCCGGCGAGGCGAGGCCCCTTTGCGCCGTGTTCGAGGAAGGAAGCAGCGTGCTGCATTTCAAGCACATAGGAGCTTATGTAACCATAGACGTGCGCAACATAGTGCCGGAGGCGGTGGCGCTCGAGATATCTTCTCCGGAAGCGCTGCTGGACGGTGACGCCCGGCTCGTTTCGGGCGTGTGGGCAGCGGCAGAAGGGGCCGGCTCCGTGCGCTTCCCGGTTACCGAGGCGTTCATGACCGTTACGATTCCGATTCCCGTGGGCAGCTACAGCCTGGGGTACAGGATTGTGGATTCCGAAGGGGAAGCGCTCCTTCAGGCCTGCACCGACGGTGCGGTAGCCTTCGAGCGCGCCCACTCCTACTACTTCCCGCCGGAAGATTTCATTCCTGTGGAGAGGCTAACCGAAATCACAGTGGAACTTGAAGATTACACAATAGAGGAAAGCAATGACGATTGGCAGTAGTTATTCGCGAGCGTTTGCCGCGGCACTCTCCCTCCTCCTGATCTCGGGCTGCGTGCAGGAACAGAAGACGGCATTCGCAAGAGGGGAGGGAGCGGAGAAGGAAGAGCAGATGCCGGAGTCGCCTGCAGGCAACCAGGCCGGGTTCAGCCTCGGCACCGGGGAGGGAGCGCTGAGGGTGGCTGTCGGAGGCGCCGCGCATGTTTTTTCCGAAGCCGATGAAATTTACTTCAAGTCGGCCATATATCATCCCACGATAGGCGAAACCGGTACAGCGAATCTGGACATACCGGAGGCAACTTCCGGGGAATACCTCATGTTCCTTTTTCCCGGAGGCTCACGTTTCTGGTACTCCGTGCCGGAAGAGGCGCCCTTGAGCGGGCTCATCATTCCGTATTCCCAGTTCTACGGGTCCACGGTGGAGCTGCTTTCGCAGTATCCCATGATAGGCCGGCACAACGGCACCGCGGGCTCCCTTGAATTCAAGGAGATACTTTCCGCCGTGGGCATCACCGTGAAGGGCGACTTCAATGCGGCTTCGGTGCATCTTCAGAACAAATCCGCCCGTCAGCTCGTGTCCAGGAACCTTGCGGGCATGGCCTCGCTCAACGAAGACGGCGAGTTCGTGCTCACTGAAGGTGTGAACTTCGTGAACCTCAACTGCACCGACGGCGGCAGCGGCGTGCCCGTTACTTCAGCCGGCAAAACCTTCTACCTGCTGCTTGCGCCGGGCAATTACGACGAGGGTCTCACCCTCACGGTTACCGGAATGGACCACAAGGGGCAGGTGTTCGACGTAGCCCCCTTCGAAGTGGCTCCAGGAGAAGTGAAGACCATCGAAACGGCCTTCAGCTACGCTCCTCCCGTCGACCTTCTCTTCTTCGAGCATTTCGACAACTTCGTGTGGGGCGGCAACGTGCAGGGTAACGAGGCGGTGGCCTCCTATGCCCCCGACGCCTCCGCCGACCCCAACGAAACCCCCATGGCCCGCACCGGTTATGAGCAGGCCTTCACCAGGGTGGGAACAGTCACCCCTGGCTCGGCCTTCATACAGACCAACTGGGCTTCCGTATCGGGATGGACGGTGGGGCAGAGGCCCAGCGTGAGCGCGGAGTATGTGAAGAGCCGCAACATAGGGGACATAACCTATATGTTCCGCTGCCAGGAGTTCCAGGGCTGCTTGAGCGTAGGCGGTGCAGACGAGATGCGCGGCGGGTACACTCCGCTGGGTACCGGTCCTGTCAAGCTTGCCGACGGCGAGATTTACTATAGCCTCAGGATATCCTTCGACGTGTGCCTGCGCTACGGCACCAAAGACCGTTTCTGCAGCCAGCTCAGCGGCAGCGGAATAGCATCCCGGCTGGTGATAGACGGCGAGGAGGTGCCCCTCGAGAATACGATAGGAGGCAACAATACCTATAACCATAGCTTCCAGAACGTCTGCTCGTTCGGTGCCGGTCTCATTCCCGGGCCGAAATCGGCGAAGTACACAGAAGGGTGGCACCATGTGGAAATCACCCTCGTGCAGATGAACGAACTTTCACTGCTGGGACTCTGGGGATACGACACTTCCGCAGTGATTGACCATGGCGCCCTCATCGACAACGTGGAGATTCGCAGGGTGCCGGTGGAACCCGCTGCGGAAAAGCCGCTGCGGGTTCTGGTATGGAACATACAGTACGGCATGTGGGCCGACCAGGCCAACGACTTCAGGAACTTCGCCGAGTTCATAAAGAAATACGATCCCGACGTGTGCGTGTTCGACGAGGCTAAGAGTTACTGGGCCGACGGTGTTGCAACTCACAGCGGCGTGTCTGCAGGCAAGTACCGTCTGTTCAAGAACAATGCGGCCAGCGGTCCCGACGCCACCTATAACAATATCACCAACAGCGAATGGGGGGCTCTTGCCGCCAAATGGGGCCATCCCTATCATGCGGTGGCCGCGTACTGGTTCAACGACGCCAAGACCAACATCAACATGTTCCCCCAGGTGATAACATCCAAGTACCGGATAACCACCGTGGACCGGCTTCACTCCGTGAGCGTTCCCGACGAACCTTCCGTAAGCCTCACTCGAGGCGGCGGACATTTCCGCATAACCGTGGACGGGAAGACGGTGAACATAGTTACCGTGCACCTCTGGCCGTTCAAGTACCGCAACAACAACGACCAGAGCAAGAACGACCGCGAGGGTTACGACGTTCAGAGGCGCGAACTCAAGGGAGCGCTGAACGCCACTGTGGCGAAGTATCCGGACGAGGAAAACTGGCTTGTCATGGGCGACATGAACTCTGTTTCACCCCTCGATGAAGACTATCTAATAGAAGTCCAGTACGGTGAGTATCTGAATTACGGCGACAAATGGACTCGTACGCACCGTCAGGTGCTGCAGAGCCCCGACCGCCCCTCCGACGGCAACCAGCTTAACGGGCCTCTTAATTTCGGCAGGCCCCTTTTCGACATGCTCCGTGAAGGCGACGGCTCGCTCTATACCGGCCCTGGACGGATGATAACCTCCACGGGCGGCAATGTGCGTTACGACATGATGTACGGAAGCGAATCCATGCGCCGGAGGGTGGATGCGAACTCCTTGAGCATACGCGACTCTTTCAGCAGCATAAAGAGCACCGCCCAGTACGACCCGGACGACGACGAGAAACAGGCCAAGAAGCCTTCGGACCATCTTCCGGTACTGGTGGAATTTGACATGAGTAAATGATGAAGGGTATGAGAAAGACAGTGTTTTTTGCAATTCTTCTCCTGGCGTTTGTCTCCTGCGGCAAGAATGCGGGAAACGGCGAGAGGAAAGATATAATAAAGGTTTACGAACACCCCGACAGCCTGCGCGCAATGGAGCGCAGCTGGGTGAGCGTCCGAGGCGGCACCTACACCTATTACGTACGCTCGGCGGAGCCTTTCGAGGTGAAGTGGCAGGACAGCGGCGACGGCTGGGGAACCGTGGGAACACCGCAGAAGGCGGGCGACGGTCTCTGGAAGGTGGATTTTACGGCCAAGCCGCTCTCTTCCCGTACGCTCCAGAAAGGTGAAACCCTTTATTCCAGGCGCTTCGGAGTGATAATGTTCACCCATGCGGCGCGTTACCTCGGATGTTTTCTCATGGTGGAACAGGGAATGGACGTGCGCCGTTACGACGATTTTGCCGCCATGAACGGCTGTGCGGAGCCCAATGCCACCTATGCCGACCTTCGCATCGACCGCTGGACTGCTTCCCAGACAGGCCTGGGATATACATCCACGGTTATCAACCCGGCAGACTCCGTGGCCTACGTGTACAGCAAGGACGGTTACATAAAGCTCGGGAGCGACGACGGCTACGGGGCGGATTTCATCACGCCCTCAATTCCCGCCATCCAGGATGATACCCTGCTTGTGCTTTCATTCAATGCGGTTGCGCAGAGCGGGGCCACCCTTCCCGATTTCCAGGGAGGAACCGAGCCCATAACCCCCATGCGTGTGCGCAGGGCGGTTCCTCCCGGGGAACTGACCGACAGCACCAGCCTTACAGTGAGGGTGGAAGGCGGCGGCTTCATCCGTGACGTAATCGCCACCGAGGGCACTTCCATCACCTTCACCGACGTGCCCGCCTACGACACCGCTTCGCCCGGTTATCCAGGCGACATATTCGAAGGAACGCGTTTCCTGGTGTTCATAGAGGGTACCGAACGGAACCCCATTTCGGTGAATACCCGCATCCATTTCGAGGCGGGGGACATGAGTGGAGCGCAGATGCCCCGCTGCAACAGGATATTTTTGGACGACATCTGCATCTACCGTGCGAGCATGGTCTTCGACGAAGACATCTTCCCGCTGGCCGGACGCAGCGGACTTGACAGAGTGCTATGAGACAGAAGTTTACAACAACGATATTTCTCCTCGAGCTGCTCCTGGTGCCCTGCGTGCTGATGGCGCAGGACCGGACGGTCACGGGGACCGTCCTTGACGGGGACGGCATCTCCGTCATAGGAGCGGCGGTCATTCCGGGGAACGAATTATCAAGGGGAGTGATTACCGACATCGACGGCAAATTCACCATTACGGCCGCAAAGGGCACGGTGCTCACCGTGAGCTGCCTCGGCTTTGCCGACCAGCTGGTCACAGTGGGCGATGCGGCGGAAATCACAGTGGTGCTCAAGCCGGATTCCAACATGCTGGAGGAAACCGTGGTCATTGGTTACGGCTCGGTGAAGAAGAGCGACCTGACGGGAAGCGTGGTGAACATCAAAGTGGACGACGTGATTGAGTCGCCCGGCCTTTCGCTGGACAACTCCCTGCAGGGCCGGGTGGCCGGTGCCGAGTTCATGTCCACCGACGGAGCCCCGGGCGCCACCACCACCATCCGTATCCGAGGCTCCCGTTCCATCACCGCATCCAACGAACCCCTTTTTGTGGTGGACGGCGTGATGGACGCTATTCACGACCTGAACGACCTGAATTCCAACGATATAGCTACCATTTCGGTGCTTAAGGACGCATCTTCCACGGCCATCTACGGAAGCCGCGGTGCCAACGGCGTTATCATCATCACCACCAAGCAGGGCGGTGGCTCCGAAGGCAAGCCGAACATCACCTTCAAGGCCGATGCTGGCCTGGCCTGGCTCCCCGCGGGGCTGGATATCATGAACGCCACCGAGTTCGCCCTCTACAGAAACGACTACGCCTACTTCTCCAACCAGACGCGGCCGCAGTCGGAGACTTCCTATCCCGATCCATTCTCCCTCAAGGGAACGGACTGGATCAAGGAGATGACGCGCACCGCGTTCACGCAGAACTACTCCCTTTCGCTCTCCGGCAAGGGCGGGCCCAAGTCTTCGTACTACAGCTCATTCTCGTATGCCAATACTCCGGGCATCGTGCAGGGAAGCGGCCAGCAGAGGTTCACCGGGCGCATCTCCGTGGACCGCGAGTTCTTCCCGTGGCTCAAGCTCGGCTATTCCGGCAGCTATACCTGGCGCCTACAGGACGTTGCAAGGGCATCCATCGGCGGCACCTCATACAGGCAGGCTGCCCAGTACCTGTCGCCGTTCATCATGCCTGGCGACTACAACAACCCCCTGGTGGACGGCAACAACGAGAACCGCCGCATCAACACGCCGCGGGCGGCAATCGACCTCATCACCAACCTCAGGGAATACAATTCCTCCAACCATGCCTTCAAGGCTGACGTCACTCCGGTGAAGGACCTGGTGATCAAGAGCACCCTGTCGTACTTCCTCTTCCAGAGGCATCACTACAGGTACAATCCCGGGGCGCTTCCTGCCAAGAACGAATCCGACGGCGGCGATGCCTACCGCGAGGAGTACAACAGCTGGTCGCTTTCCAACGAAACCACGGCAACATACACTTTCAGGGACCTCGGGTACCATTCCCTCAATCTTCTGGGAGGTATCTCCGCATACAAGTCGGCCAATCACGGTTTTAACCTTTCAGGCAGCGGGTACATGGACGACGCCGTGATGTGGAACAACATGAACGCGGTGCTCGACAAGGAAACCTATACCGCCGAAACCACCTATTCGTCCAAGACGAAGATGAGCTTCTTCGGAAGGTTCGACTATAACTGGAAGTCCCGCTACTACCTCACCGCCACCCTGCGTTACGACGGCGCCTCGAACTTTGCGGAGAACCACAAATGGGCCCCGTTCCCCTCGGCCGCATTCCGCTGGAACGCTTCCAACGAGGAGTTCCTGAAGGGCGTGCGCTGGATAGACGACCTTTCCCTGCGGCTCAGCGCGGGTCTTACCGGCAACGACGCCATCAGCGAATACCGGTCGCTGGCCGCTCTGGACAGCACCACCGACGGATATGTGTTCGACGGCTCCCAGCCGGTGGCCTTCTACCGTTCGCGTCTGGCATCGCCCAACCTCACATGGGAAAAGACGGCCATGTACAATCTTGCCGTGGACGCTTCGCTGCTGAAGGGCAACGTGAATGTAACCACGGAAGTGTATTATTCCCGCACCACCGACCTGCTGCTCACAGTGCAGATGGCCAACCAGACGGGTTATTCCTCGCGCTACGCCAACGTGGGCACCACTTCCAACAAGGGTGTGGAACTCTCGGTGGAAACGCACAACATCAACAAGAAGAACTTCGGCTGGAGTTCCACGGTGTCGTTCTCGCACAACACCCAGCTGGTGGAGGATGTCGGCAGCGAGGAGTTCGTATCGGCCTACAATTCCCCGGGCAACAACTCCTTCATGATGTACGGCTATGTGGCCGGATACCCGCTCAATTCCCTCTGGGGCTTCAAGTACGGCGGAGTGTGGCACAACGAGGAGGAAATCCTTGCCAACGACGCCACCCACACCTACGCCGGCATAGGCGGCAACGCACGCGTTCTGGGCTATCCCCGCTATATCGACGTGAACCACGACGGTGCCCTGAACCAGGACGACCTGCTGTACCAGGGTTCGGCGGACCCCTGGCTCTTCGGCGGCATACAGAACACCTTCCACATATATGGAGTGAAGCTCGGAGTGTTCTTCAACTACTCCCTCGGGGGCAAGATATACAACTATTCCGAGTTCTACATGGCGGGTTCGCGCCGGGCCAACCAGTACCGATATATGCTCAACTCCTGGCATCCCGAGCGCAATCCCGAGTCCAACCTGCCGCGTGCGGGCGTGATTTCCGACCAGGCCCTTCCCAGCGATTTCATGATCTACGACGCGTCGTTCTTCCGTCTCAAGACGCTCAGCGCCTCCTACACCTTCGACCTTTCCAAGAAGGTTCGGTGGCTCAAGGACCTCACCCTCAGCGTGGTGGGCGACAATCTCTTCCTTCTCAAGAACTACAACGGCTTCGACCCCGACGTTTCTTCCGAAGGCTCCTCCTCAACCCTGAGACGCGCCGACATCGGCACGTACCCCAAGTCCCGTTCCGTAGTATTCAGCGTCCAAGTAAGGTATTAGAGATGAAAAAGTTATTGTATATACTCTCCGCCGCCCTTTGCATGGCTGCCTGCTCGCTCAAGGAGGACACCTCCTCGCTGTCCGTGCCCGGCAATTTCTTCCGCTCCTACAAGGAGTGCCAGAGCATAGTGAACGGCTGCTACATACCGCTCAAGAGCATCTACGTGCAGACCTTCTTCACCGTCACCGAGTGCCAGAGCGACCTGTTCTACATAAACTACGGTACCCTCGACTGCCGCCTGGACGTTTCGCCCACCCTGCCGCGTTTCGGCTCCACTGTGTGGACACAGGCCTATCGCGGGGTGCAGCGCTGCAACTTCGCAATACCGGGGATCGAGAACAGCGCCTTCATATCGGAGTCCCAGCGGATACAGCTGCTCTGCGAGGCCAAGGCCCTCAGGGCCATGTACTACTACACCCTCACCTGCATGTTCGGCGACGTGCCCTTCTATATGGAGGACGTGACCGACTTCGAGGTGATGGACCGCATCGCCGTGCTGCCGCGCATGAGCGCCGTGGCCACCCGCAAGGCCCTCATAGAGGACCTTCAGCAGATAGCCCCCCTGGCTCCGCAGACCCGCACCTCCGACAACGAAGGCGCCCGGGCCGGCGCAGCCCTGGCCTGGCACCTCATAGGCAAGATGGCCCTCTGGAACGCCTTCAAGGACGATGCTGCCATGAAGGACTTCTGGCTCGACACCGCAATAGAAGCGCTCGACCATGTGGATGCCATCTACGGCAAGTCCCAGGGACTCACACTGGACGACTACGACTATGGCTACAACGCCACGTTCCGCAACAAGAATACGCCGGAATCCATACTGGAAATACAGCACGTGTATGTGAGGGGAGGCGTATCGTACGTTTCCAACCTGGCCGCCTTCATGACTCCGAACAGCGGCGCCACCAACATCGCCCGAGCTGTTTACGACGGCGTGGAGATTCCCGAACTGGGTGTGGATGCCGACCTGCACACTTCGGCCAGGCCCACCAAGTACTTCAGCCAGGGCCTGCAGCCCCGCAACGGCAAGGACATACGGCGCCTCTACAACGAGGCGTGGGACTACGGCGGGCAGGTATTCGCCTCGGTGAACTCCAATCCGTGGCCGGGTCCCAAGTTCTGGTGCCCCGACATGGTGAAGAGCAACGACGGCAACAATTACAAGGTTTACCGCTATTCCGACGCCCTGCTCATGCTGGCGGAGTGCTATTGCGAAAAGCAGGACATCGAAACATCCATGAAGTATCTCAATATGGTGAGGCACCGCGCCGGGCTCCCGGATTATGTGTACCGTACCTATCCGCGTTTCGTGGAAGAGATACGCAACGAACGCGGACGCGAGCTCTTCGGCGAGTTCCAGCGCAAGTTCGACCTGGTACGCTGGGGCATCTGGTACGACTCGGTGTACGACAATACCGACCTGGAATCGCTGCGCGAAGCCATGCTGCCCTGCCACGAATATTATCCGATTCCCGAAAAGGAAATCACCTATTCCAAGAACAATCTCGACAACAAGGCGTATGAAGCATATAATCTCCTATAGCAAGGCACTTGCGGCCCTGCTGGGCTGCATCGCCATGGCGGGATGCCAGAAGGAGTATTCCATCATCGACGAACTGGGACTCCTCCAGCATACCCTCAACGTCAGCTACAAGCCCGGCTTCACCCACATCACGGTTTATGCCGAAGGCGAATGGAACCTTTCGCTCGACCGCGAGGCCGAGTGGGCGTCGCTGGACAGACTCTCAGGCGAGGGGCTCGGCGACTTCCGTTTCAGCTGGGCCGGCAACTTCGGTGTGGCGAGGGATATCAACATCCTGATAAACAGCGGAAGCAAGAAAGACACCATCCACGTAGTGCAGGCGGGGGCCATCACCTCCCCGTACATGAACCTGGGCGTTTCCAGGGTGGTTATTCCTTCCGGGGCCCGCACTTTCTCGATACCCATGACCACCAACCTCGGCTTCTGCCTGGACGAGTTCACGGCGAGGGCCGTTTACGACGGCTCCGGACAGGATGCATGGATAAGCGGATATACGGTAGAATCCGACAAGGTGACCTTCACCGTTCTCGCGAACGTTACCGGAGCTGACCGCAGCGCCGAAGTAATCTATTACATGACGGATGCTGCGGGGGTGGAAACCCGGGCCGGCGTGTCCGTAACCCAGAGCGCAAGCGGGCCGGTGTTCACTCTCCCCGTGACTTCCGTGGACTACTATGCCAACGACGAATCCTACACAGTCGTGGCGGAACTCAACAATATCTGGTCAGTTCCGGAAACCGAGGTTTCTTCGGACGTGGCCTGGATATCCGCTGTGAGCATTGGCGAAGGGGGGCTCTCCTTCTCAGCTTCTGCGAACCGCAGCGGCAGCCCGAGGACGGGCCATGTTACCGTTTCGTGCCCGGGGATGGCCTCCGATGCCGTGCTCACTGTGAACCAGGCGGCACAGAGGCTCATGGGTTTCGAGGAGCTCCGCAGCCGTGCAAGCGGCCCGATCTCCACCACAGATCTGCTGGAAGGAATAATAGTTAGCGACCGCCTGAGCCCCAACGTGTGCTCCGGCGTGCAGACCGGCCAGTTCGCCTTCGACCGAAGCGAGAACTACCGCACCGCCTACCTTGAAAGCACCGACGGCAGCTATGGAATCTGCCTCAAGTTTTCTTCGGCAGCGGAAAACGTGTTCGATTATGCCGACCGGGTGCTGCTGACCCTGGACGGAACGACGCTCATCAAGGAGAATTCCCCGGCCCGCTACACCCTTTCCGGCCTCACCGCCGACAAGTTGACGGTAAAGGAAAAGAACACCGCCGTTCCCGTGAAGGAACGTTCCATCTCGCAGCTCTCGGAACTTGACATCTACACCAGGGTGTCGCTCCAGAACGTGGAGATACTAAGCAAGGACGGGGCATACACCAATGCCAGCGAAGGCTACTGCCAGGCCGACACCCTCAATCCCCTCGGGTCGGAAGCTCCCCGTTGGGATGTGGCTCCCCTGATGCTCACCGATCCTTCCGGGGATGCTCTCTTCATGCTCACGAATGCTGCCGCTCCCTGGCGCAGGAGCACCGATCCAGAAGACGACCTGGCTTTCTTCAACCTGCTTCCCCAGGGTGCCGGCACCCTGCACGGCGTGGTGGTGGCGGACAATGTGGCTCCGGTGCGCTGGGGCAATCTGGGGAAATACCAGATAAGGGTGATGAAGGAAGATGACATAGCCCTTGGCGGCGACTCCGACCGATTCTCCAACATCATCTCCGAATGGACCTGGAACAGCGATGAGAAAACCCTTTCGCCCGACGAAGGCAGGGGAACGTTGAGGACGTTCCAGGCCGGACGCGATTTCGGCCAGGATTATAACAATCCATATCTTCCGCAGGAAGACGCGCCGAGCGGGGGAGGAACCACGAACCTGAAGGGGCTCACGGAGAACTGCGCCCTGGTGCTTTCAAACACATGGTGGAATTTCGATTCCGGCGAAGGGAATTATTTCGAAATCGAGTTCATTACAAGCGGCCTCAGCGGCACCAACCTTGTGGTGGGCATAGTGTGGGGACACGGCACGGGAACTTCGGACACCATCTTCGCTCCGTCCAACTGGAACGTGCTCTATTCCACCGACGGAACCAGTTTCACCAGGCTGACCACCATAAAGCAGCGCTACTGCGCCTGGTGGACCACCACTCCGCAGGATGCGCCCCCGGGGCTTACCGAGCATCTGGTGAAGCTTCCCGGCTCCTGCTTCAACCAGGGCAAGGTTGTGGTGCGTTTCCAGGCGGCCGACCTTGTTACGGATGCCGTGCCTGCCACAAGCTCCACCACGTGGCCGAATGCGCTGGGGATAGAAAAAGGCATCATGACCTCCTCTCAGAAAAAAGAAAGCGGTGAGGTGCGTATAGGAACCATAACCGTGAGGTACAATTGATATTGCGTATGAGAAAGATATTGTTATTATCGGCCCTCGCCGCAGGAATGTGCCTCCTCTCTTGCGAGAGGGCGGCGGAAATTCCAATTGTGAAGCTCGGAGTGCCGCAGAAGGAGTACCTCGTGGAAGCCGACGGAGGCAACGTGAACATACCCGTCTATTCCAACGGAGCATACCATATCGAACGTCTTACCCCTGAAAGCGACTGGCTGAGGCTCACCCTGCCGCAGAATCTGTCCGGCAACGGCTATATCAAGGCCGAGTGCGACTTCAACCGTTCGTTCCGCAGGCAGGTGGTGTTCCTGCTCTGCTCCGACGTGGACTCCCGCAAGGACACCATCACCTTCCGCCAGAAGGGCATACTCGCCGCCACCCTGTCCATGGACAACCTCGCGGTACAGGCCCGCGGCACGGGAGGCGACAGCACCTATGTGATAAACACCAGCATACCCTTCGACATGATGGAAACCTCCATCAGCTATTCCGAGATTCCCGCCCCCACGGAAGCCAATCCGGCCGCCACAAAGCCGGCGCCGGAATGGATCACCGGTCTGAAAATAGAAGGGGAGGAGATGAAAATCACCACCCTGGAGAATCCCGATTCGGAAATCCCGCGCGTGGCTCAGGTGAAGCTTTCCTTCACCGACGGCTGGGGAGCGAAGACCGCCCTCTCGTTCAATGTGATCCAGCGCTCTCGCACCGGCAAGATAGGCACGGAGGTGTCCATGGAGGAACTCAAATATGAAAAGGTGCGAAGCGGCCAGATGCTGAGCGAATTCGTGATAGTCCGGGGCATAGTGGTGAGCGACAAGACCTGGCGCAACTGCGGCGACAACGAGCAGGTCACGACTTCCAAGATAGACTACAGCCTTGACCAGCGCACCGTGTACCTGGAGAGCCTGGACGGCAAGCAGGGAATATGCCTTGTGACATCTACCGAGGCGGACAACGTTACCTCGCTCTACAGCAAGGTGGAGGTGCTGCTCTACGGCACCAGGCCTGTACTCTACGACGACCCGTCCTACCTTGTGGTGAACGACGTCACCGCCTCCATGTTCATAGGCAACCAGGCGGGAGAATCCTATGAAGTGCCTGCCAAGCGCAAGTACATAGGCGATCTCACCGACGACGACATCTTCACCCAGGTCACTCTGAGGGATGTGGAGATTCCCGTGCGCAAGGGCAACATCATGCCGGTGAACGAAGGATATACAATTGCCTCGGGAGGCCACCGTCTTACCAAGTATCCGCGCCTTATCCGCGACATCAACGGTGACGACATGTACCTGTACATAAACTCCACCTGCCTCTGGCGCATGCATGGGGATCCGGTGGGGGGCAGTGTGCTTCCCGAGACCGTTCCCTACGGCAGCGGCAGCATTACCGGCGTGGTGGTGCACGAGCGCTTCCCGCGTTTCGAGTGGGAGGACGGGGCTGATCCGATGGACCTGGAAGGCAGCGCCACCCTGGGCTGGATTGGCCGTTACCAGATAAGGCCCCAGCACAAGGGCGACGTGTGGGACAACATGGAGATGAGCGTGGAGAACAGCTTCTCCAAGCTCCTGTGCGAATACCGCTACTGGCGGCCCGACCGCGAGCGCGGCGTGTGTCTGCCCACTTACGGCAACAACGGCTGGTTCACCCATACCTACCAGACCAAATATACCGGAAACTCCTCGCTGGGCTATACCCGCGACGACGGCACCAACCAGCACATGAACCCCGGCTTCACCTATGATTACCTGGGGCCCAAGGGAAAGAGCGACAAGTTCATCTTCGGGTATCATCCCGGCAACATAAACGGTCTGGGCATACTCATCGACGAAGAAAAGGAATTCGTGGACGACCAGCTTGCGCAGCAGCTGCTCGACCGGACCACCCTTCCCGTTCCCCAGTGGTGCGGTCCCGGCGCGAATGCCCCGGTGTGCCAGTTCATAAAGGGAGATTACAGCGCGCATTCCATCAACTATTACAGCGGTTCCAACGAGGGCAAGGGACTGGTGCACAACGACAGCTTCAGCGCCTTCTGCTCAGGATTCTGGTGGAACGACGCCACCGGCAAACCCTACGGCTGGCTGCTGAATTTCTCCACCCAGGGCATATCCGCCTCGCACATCTCCCTTCAGATAGCCGTGCTCAACTCGGCCCAGACATTCTTCTCGCCGCGTTTCTGGAAACTCGAATGGAACACCACCGACGACCAGAACAGCACCGGCTGGAAGACGATAGCCGAGTACACGGTGCCCGATGTCTCCGTATGGTCGAACACCCTGTACCATTCCATAATCGCGGCCAAGCACATCAACTTCGAGCTGCCGCTGGAGATTCTGGGAAGGCCCAACGTCTATCTGCGCATGGTGCCCGCCAACGACCTCTGCAGCAGCGGCGCCGATTATGCCGACGCTCATCTGAAGGACGGTCCTTACCCCATTCCTTCCGGAAGCACTCCGGACGTCCTGCACGAAAGCACCATCTCCTACATTGCAATCCGTTATAATTGATATGAATACGAAAATCCATACTGCTGCGCTTCTTTACCTGGTGCTGGCTTCCTGTGCAAGGGAAGCGCCGGCGCCGATGCATGTAGCCACCGGATTCACTGCCAGCCTTCCGTCCGGTTCGCCCGGCTCAAGGACGTCCATGAAGATGGACGGGGTGGGTACCGGAACCCTCGTGTGGGATACGGACGATGCGGTGATGCTCTCGAACGGCTCGCAGACCATGTCTCTATATGTGGAGGAAGGCGGCTCCACCACAGCCGCACTGTATGCCAGGGCTTCGCTGCTCGACGGCACGGATTTTTATGCCGTGTATCCTTCGGCCAGCACCTCGGGCTACGAATCCGGAGTTTTCACGGTGGAGATTCCTTCCAGCCAGAACTATGTGCCGGGGGGATTCGACCGCGAGACCTTCCCCATGGTGGCCCTGTGCGACGACAAGCGGAATTTCGAGTTCCGCAACGCCGCATCGCTCATTTCCGTAGTCCCGTCGTCCGACGATTCGTCCTTGGCGGGACAGGCAGTTGCCAGAATAACCATAACGGCAGCGCAGAATATGGCCGGAACCGTATCTGTGGCCTACGAGGCCGGCCATGAGATCGAGACCAAGTGCACCGGAACGCGCAGCGTGAGCATCTCCGGAGACGGCCTCAGGTTCGGCGACCCGGTGTTCTTCGTGGTGGCTCCCGGCAGCTATACCGAATTCACCGTGCGCGTGACCTTGCAGAACGGCTTCTTCTATAAGACCACACTCCCGGATCCCGTTACCGTGGACCGTTCCCGTTGGAGACAGGTGGAAGCCGTGCTCAACGGAGGATACACCGACCTCTCGGAGCAAGAGACCGCCAACTGTTATGTAATCACCAAGCCTGGCTCCTATCGCTTCAGGGCGAATGTGAGAGGTAACGGGCGCGTGCCTGCATCCTGCACGGATATCCTCGATTCCCCCATCACCGACGGGCAGAACGTGTATATGTATCACCTCGACGGGGAAGATTTCCTTATGGAGCCGCTGTCTTATGCCGAAGGCTATATCTTCTTCACTACCGTGGAAGACGAACTGCCCACTGGCTCCATGCTCGTGTCGCTTCGGAATGCCGAGGGCATTACGCTATGGTCGTGGCACATCTGGGCGAATCCGCAGATTGCCGACGTCGCCCTTTCCAACGGCCAGACCTGGATGAACATGAATCTGGGAGCGCTCCACACCGGTTTCTCTTCGAACGGTTACAACGGTTATTATTACCAGTGGGGGCGCAAGGATCCGTTCATCCAGAAGTACACAACCTCTACCGGGGCGTCCGCCCTGGCTCCGTTCAAGTCGCATGCCTCCCAGGCGGACGGCTCGATCATGAACGCGATAGAGCATCCGGAAATCTTCTACGGCGGCTACCATCTTTCCGGAAACAACGACACCATCGAAGACTGGGCCATGTTCAACGACGACAACGAGCCCAAGTATTACGACCTGTGGAACATGGACTGCACGGGAGATCTGCAGACAGAACTCCCCGCCGCAAAGACCATGTTCGACCCGTGCCCCGCCGGATATCACGTTCCGGTGTATTCCGAGGTGGAAGCGATGCTGGCCATAGAAGAAAACTCATGGTCGAACAACGGAAAGCTCATCGACGGACAGCTCTTCTTCCCTGCATCCTCCTACCGGTATATCAATATCTATTCGAACTACTGGGTTGACGGGTCTTCCGGCGTGAGGGCGTTCTTCTGGTGTGCGCTTCCGCATGCCACCACTGCCAAGAAAAACAGGCGCGCAGTCCGGCCATGGTTCACCACGGGAGCAAAGGGTATCGGCAACGGTCCCAGGACCTACGCCATTCCCGTACGCTGCATTAAAGATCAAGAATTATGAAAACTTTAAGATATTATTTGATTCCTGCTCTCATGCTCGCACTGGCAGGTTGCGGGAAAAAGCCGGTTGTCGCAAGTCCGGTATCGGTGGAATCGGTGGAACTGGATGCGACCTACGAGGAACTTACGGAAGGGGAGACTCTGCTTCTCACCGCCACGGTGCTTCCCGAAAACGCTACGGACAAGGCAGTTGCCTGGACTTCATCGGAGCCCGCAACCGCCACTGTGGCGGAAGGTCTTGTGACGGCAGTGAAGGCGGGAACGGCGTTCATCTATGCTAGGGCGGGCGACAAGAGCGCCTCGTGCAAGATTACCGTAATCGCAAAATACATCCCTCCGGAGCCAGTGCCGGTGACCTCTGTCTCCCTGGAACCCGAGTCCCTCACTCTGAAGGCGGGAAAGACCGCCGTTCTGGAGGCGACAGTGCTGCCTGAGAACGCGGACGACAAGACCGTCACCTGGACTTCCTCCGATCCTTCTGTGGCAAGCGTAGCAGGCGGCACCGTTTTAGCGCTCAAGGCGGGCACGGCCGTGATTACGGCTGCGGCGGGTGACTGTTCGGCGCAGTGCACCGTGAGCGTGAGCGAGGATTCCTCGGCGTCCGGCGACCCGGAACCCCTGGATCCGGAGGACTGGGAATAATTGCTATATTTGCGGTATGAAAAACTGTTTTTTCCTTTTTGCCGCTCTGCTCTGCACCGTCTCATGCAGCGTCAGGTCCGGCTATGCCTCCCGTGCCGATGCTATAGCGGCACAGATTCACGACCCGTCGTCCAGATATGTTGCGGTGGCTTGCCACCGCGGCGACTGGCGCAACTATCCCGAGAATTCCATCCCGGCCATCGAGAGCGTAATCCGCATGGAAGCGGACATAGTGGAACTGGACATCCACATGACTGCCGACTCCGTTCTGGTGCTCTGCCACGACTCCAACGTGCGCCGCACCACCAACTTCTCCAAGGTGTTCCGGGGCCAAAAGGACAAGAGCGCCGATATTAAGGACCTCACCCTTTCGGAAATCAAACAGCTGCGCCTCAAGAGGGCCCACGGCGTTACTGTGGACACCCTTCACATGCCCACGCTCGAAGAGGCGCTTCGCTGCACTAAGGACCGCATCTGCGTGAATATCGACAAGGGATGGGACTACTACGAAGCCGTGAATGCGCTCACCGAAAAGCTGGGCGTTACGAACCAGGTGCTCATCAAGAGTTCCAAACCTATCGATGAAGTGGATGCCAGGACGGCTCCGTTCGAGCATAAGGTGATGTACATGCCCATAGTGAACATCCAGACCCCGAAGGGGAGCGCCCTCTTCGAATCCTACATGGAGCGCGGAGTGGTTCCCCTGGCATACGAGCTGTGCTGGAACAGCAACGGGGATACAGCCTTCAGGGATGCCGCGGCGCGTATCGTGGCACAGGGTTCCAAAGTGTGGGTGAACACCATCTGGGCTTCGCTTTGCGGAGGCGACGGCAACGACGACGATGCGGCCTTCGAGTGCAAGGACCCGGGGGAAGTGTATCAGCAGTACCTGGATGCCGGAGTGTCCATGATACAGACGGACCGCCCGGAGCTCCTTATAGGATGGCTCAAGAGGCACGGACGCCACACGTTAAAGTAGAAAAAAGCCCTTTCAGAAATCTGTAAGGGCTTTTTTTTGCGGTGCGGAAGAGGCTCGAACTCTCGACCTCCGGCGTGACAGGCCGGCAATCTGGTGGAGAAAGCCGGAGAATTCTTCTGAACGCGATTCGAGGAGACCGTGCGTGGCGTCCTTCATCACAAGCATCTGCTTATTGGGAGCGTCAACCTGTTCGAAGTATTCGCAGGCCAGCGGGTAATTGGTCTGATAGTCAATATCTCCGTTGATGTTATAATAAGGCACGGCGTAGTCGTACCTTCCAAGGAGAGACATATTAAGAAATCCGTCCGAGAGAAAGAAAGACCAATAATCCGAACTTGTTTGCTCGGATTTCAGACAATTAATTATCTCCCTCAACGAATAATACGGATTGAAGAATACTGCCGCGAAGAGAGAATAATCCGTACCGTCCTTCATCATTCCATAGCCGTATCGTTCCATTATTTCGCTTCTCAAGAGAACATCCTCTTCTTCCGCTATGGTCGCGCCCCATTTCTCCACCATCTCGCGGCCTTCAGGATCGTTTTCCGACCATGCCAATGCAGCCTCATGCAGTCGACGCTCGTTTTCGTCCCTGTCGATAAACTGTCCTGCGCCGATGAAGGCCTCATAGTATTCAGGGTAGGCAAGCGCCAGGTTTGCGCCGAGATACGAACCCCAGGAATGACCGAGAAGAGTAATCTTTTCTACTTGTAAATGCTCGCGCAGAAACTCGGTCATAGCCTTTCCGTCCTGCATCATTATATCGGCCGTGATGGTCTCGGGATGAGATTTGTCGTAGCTCTTTCCGCAGCCGCGCTGATCCCAGGTAACGACCGTATAATCATCGCCCCACTTCCGTGTAAAGGCGTAATCATAAAGACTAGTGGACGCTCCCGGACCTCCATGTAGATAAAGCAGGACGGGGTTATCATTGTTCTGCCCATAAATGCTTATCCACTGCTTTGAACCGTTGATATCGACGTACATCGACTCGTTGATACCGCCGCTGGGGACACGCCTGTTTACGCCCTGGCCAATCCATCTGGTTAGGAATAAGAACACAATTAGCGAAAGGATGGTGATTCCCGCAATACGTTTCATACTATCAAAGGTAATGATTCTCGCGGGAAAATGAGTAAATTTGAGCCGTGGAATACCTGTCAAAGCAAAAATACGACGAGATTGTAGCCGAGTTGAAGCATCTTATTGAAGATGTTTACCCAAAGGTGACGGAGGACCTTGCGGAGGCCAGCGCCCAGGGGGACCGGAGCGACAATGCGGGATACCGGGAGGCGAGGCGGACTCAGGCAAAGACCATCAGCCGTATCCGATTCCTGCAGAGGGTTCTGGAGAATTCACGCGTAATCGCTACCGACAGCCTCCCCAAAGACAGGGTATGCCTTCTGAGCCGGGTCGAATTCACGAACCTGGCAACAAATACCCGAATGAAATTCGAGATAGTCAGCCCCCACGAGATGGATTTGGAGGCCGGTAAGATTTCGCTGAAATCCCCTATCGGCGCCGCCCTGATGGGTAAGAAGGTCGGCGAAATCGCAGAAGCGCAGGTCCCTTCCGGAACACTGCGCCTGCTAATAGAAAGCATTACCCTCGACTGAGGGAGATGCGCTAATCAACGAATTGTATCTTCCCAAGGTCCCTCGGTCTTGCATCCGGAGCTTCATCGGGGTATCCGAGGCCCACTACGATACGGAGTATATAGCCCTCACTGAAGTTTAGCTTGTCCAAGTAGGGTTTGGCCGCGGGATTTTTGCTCAGGAGCATGGCGGGGCCGCCCAGAACTACGGAGCCAAGCCCCAGCGACTGCGCCGCCAGGCAAATGTTCTCGCACAGAAGACCCACGTTAATCAGGCTCATCCCGGATTCGTCGTCGGGGCAGGCCACAGCGATTGCCGCCGTGGCATTGCGGAAACAATTCCGGAACTTTGGATCGTCATTATTTACGAAGAAAGGCATGGCCTCCTTCATCACTTCGGTAACTCCGTTGAAAAACTCCGGATTGTCGATAATGCGAAGTTCCCATGCCTGCCTGTTCATCGCATTTGGCGCATTGACGCCGCATTCGGCAATCTTTTGCAACACCTCCCGAGGCACAGCCTGGTCCGTATAATGCCGTATGGACCTGCGGGACATGATGCTCTCGATAACGGGATTCTCCGCAGCCTCCTGCGAATTGGTATTGCAGCATCCGGCCATCATTATGACAGCCGACGCCACACTTAGAGATAGCAATAACTGTTTCATGTTGTATCTTTTAGTTCAACTCGTGAGTGACACTCACGGCTTCTCTACCTCTTCCAACTCCTCTATCATCTGTTTGATTTCAGTAATCTTATTATCAACAACAGCGTTTTCGCTAGACAAAGATGACTTTAACGACTCCATTTCGGCAAGAGTAGCGCGGGCAGCCGTTATATTCTTCTTACGGCAAGAACGTTTAGCTACATTAAATAACTTATTGACTTTTTTTTCAGCAGCCAGAATCTCTTCCCTTGCATTAGATTCCACTATCTCCAAAGCGGCCTCTTCAATACCCTCCTGCTGTTCAATTGTAGATTGACCCTGAGCGACTTCTCCAGAAGATGCAGCGGGCTCTTCCGTCTCTTCCTCACTAACAACACCTACGCTCTCCTCTCGAATAACAGGCACAACATCTTGCGCTTTCGATTCTACAGGTTTGGCTGTACTCTTAGCTTGTGAAACACTTTCGACAGCAACTGTCTTATTTGGCTCTTTTTTGCTATCTGCTTCATCGTCCTTCCCGAGAGCAATACAGGCAAAAATAATGGCTATGATTAAAATTGTTCCACAGCCAATCTTGTTGTCTTTAACTTCTTCTACTGTAACCAAAAACTTTTTCGCCATATAATAACCGTTTATAGCAACAAATATATCAATTTTTTAATTCACAATACCGGTAACTATCTTAATTCTAGCTTTTTATTCTAATTTGGAGAATATGAGTTTCTCCTAGGCCTAAGGGCCTCGACCGCCATCATGGTGCGGCCGATGAAGTGGCCCTTCGGGGCGAGGCTCGGGTCTCCAGCCTGTTCCTGGTAGATCGGGATGCCATAGGTATCTTTGAACTCTTTGCTGTAGTCGCCCGTTTGCTTGCGGCGCAGCAGTTCAGGGAAGAGTTGGGTGCGTCCAGGCCAGTAAATGGCGTTCAGGAGGACCAGGTCGGACATGGATTCCGGGTCGAAGTCGAAGAGCCATTCCCGCATCTTGTCGGATTCGAAGAAGATGGCTCCATCCGTGGTTCCGCGGCTAAAGAGTTTAAGCGTGGCTTCGTCCAGCGGATGCCAACCCTCTTTGATGGTGCGAGGAAAGCGGTCCAGTTCAGCATAGGTGGTGATGCGGAGCTTAACGTTCATGAGTTCGATGCTATCGAGGAAGGTTATTTCGAAGAGGCCGGGCTCCGTTTCGATGACCATTTCGTTTTCGCGGCCGGAGAGGACTTTGTGGGCCACTTCAAGGCAACCAGTGCCAGCCTCGAAGGGAATCTCAGCACCGTCATGGACAGACTGGGTGAAGCGGCTGAAGGGCAGATCCCATTCCACCGGGTTGACGCTGGTGACGCCGGTCAGGAAGAGCAGATAGGAGTCAGGAAGAAAGCTGTAGCCAGGGCTGACCACGATGCGGGCACTGCGCATCTTTGCAGCCAATTCCTGAAGGAGGAGAATAAGGCACTTGCGGCCGGGGTCGGCGTCCAGCCAGTCCAGTTCCTCTGTGAGGCGGGCCTGGAGGGTGTCGATGGTGACCGGAGCATAGTGGGTTGTTTTGGTGCGCTCAAGGGCGCTGTTGAGTGTTTGTAGGAGTTTATTATTCATATCTTTAATGATTGCATTTTTCTAATACGAAGTCATATTTTAAAAAGCCGCATTTTTTGTCCAAAATTGGCACTTGTTAGAAATCTATTTTACAAAATCCGTGTTATATGGCCCTATGCGGCGCTTGCAAAAACGCCAGCAAATGAATACCTTTGTAAAAACCACTTTAAATGCCCGTTAGATTCTATCTTGATAAGCGCAAAAACCGCTATGGAGAGGCCCCCATTAGGGTTGTATGGTCTTTCAATGGGGACAGATATCAGACTACGATGGGATTCAGCATTCCTCCGGAGGCTTGGGATAACAAGGAAAGTCGCGTGACTCCTGCCGCATATAATCACAAGAAAACAGCTTCCTCAACCATCAATGCATTCATCATTGCCATGGAGAGAGCGGTGAATCGTCTGGAGAACTATGCCCGCACCCAGAACGCCACCCTCACCAAACCTATCGTGAAAAAGGTCGTGGCCGACGTGATTGCTGCAGGCGGCGAATTCCCTTTCGAACAGGAAAAGGTTTGGAAGAAGATGCTGAGCGAACGCTTCATGACTAAAGAACGATACTTCAAGCACTTCCGCGGTGGCAAGTACAAACTCATCGGCTTTGGAAAAGACTCCGAAACGTTGGAAGATGTTGTGATTTACCAGGCCCTGTACGGAGCCAATCAGATATGGGTACGGCCCTATAACATCTTCTTCAGCAAGGTGATGAACGAGAATGGGAATGAGGTAAAACGATTTACGGAATTATAATTTGGATACCAAAATGGTATTCATTATATTTGCAAAAAATATTCTTTATGACTGTTGTTAGCATACGGGATTTCCGAGCAAAACAGAGCAAATATCTCGGTCTAGCTGCCGGTGGTGAGAGCGTCATCCTGACGTCCCGCGCTGGTAGCTTCAAGATCGTGCCCGTAACGGAGGACGATAGCCTTGTTAGCAAGAAGGAGTTTTTCGCCCGAATTGATAAAGCACGTAAGAGTATTGCCGAAGGTAAAGGCACTTCGGTGTCAGGGAAAGTGGAGTTGGATTCGTTATTGGCAAATCTTTAAATGTATACGTTAGTATTTGCTCCCCAAGCATTAGAGGACCTATCTAAACTAAAGAAATCAGAACCTGCCGCTTTTAAAAAAGCACGTAAGTTGTTGGGAGAATTGCAAGAACACCCCAAAACCGGGACGGGAAAGCCTGAACCGCTATCTGGGGGTAGAGTCGGTCAATGGTCCAGGCGTATCTCTCTAAAGCACAGACTCATCTATGAGATAGAAGAAACCGTCGTAAAGGTGGATGTACTGTCTGCCTATGGCCACTACAATGACAGATAGCGTGGAACACGGCTTTTATACTCAAGGTACTCTTCCCCGAAATCCTTTTCCAGTCGCTTCTCTTCCGATCGGACCTGAAGGGTTAGAAGAATCACTTCTGCCGCAAAAACCACCAGCGGCCACCAACTAAGCAACCAAAGGAGAACGCCGATGTCGTACACGTAAATACCCACGAGCATCGGATTACGTGTGAACCTGTAGGGCCCGTCCACCATGAGGTGTTTGGTCCGTGGCGCCAACGCATGGCCATACGCGTCTAAGGGGTTTCCCTCACCCACAAGCTTCATATGGACGATGGACCAGATGCTTAGCGCCAGGCCGCATATCACCAGGACCAGCGCTATCAGCATCCACGCCAGACCCGGCGCCCAGGGGAACTGTCTTCCGGATACTACCCACATCAAGGATGGAATCCCCGCGACGAATACGAGGAAACCCAGTACGTACCCTATTAAATTTCTGTGTTGTTTTTCCATCTCTTCAGCATGGGGAAGAAGCCACGCATCATCTGGACGTATTGCTCACGGGTCATGGGCTCGGGCATGTTCTTGTTCACCTCGTCCACGAACTGCGCGCAGTGCTCTATCATCTCGTCCATCGTGCATTCCTGCAGGAACTTGCCATTCTGGTAGCAGTAGCAGCAATAGTCATAATTGACGCTGCCGTCGGCATTGGTCCCGTAGTCCTCCTTCCTGGTAAGGGGCATTCCGCAACTCTGGCAGAACTGCGGTTCTTGGGATGACTTTTCAAGTCTTTTCTTCATATCAAAATCTTTCTCCAAAGATACGTTTTTTTGAAGATACGGTGATTCCGTGCAGAATAAGCATTATCTTTATAGCAGAAAAAGAAAACCACAGATAACGCTATGAACGACGCCAAGATCCTTAAGTCGTACGAAATCGCCCGTGAGCGCTACGCGGCCCTGGGCGTGGACACTGACAAAGCAGTCGAAACCCTGGAAAAGACCCCCATCTCCCTGCATTGCTGGCAGACCGACGATGTGTTGGGCTTTGAACGCAATGAAGCCCTCTCCGGCGGCATACAGACAACCGGGAATTATCCGGGACGGGCCCGCAACATAGATGAGGTGCGGCAGGATGTCCTCTTTGCAAAGAGCCTTATTGCCGGAAAACATCGCCTGAACCTGCATGAGATATATGGTGATTTCGGGGGAAAGTTCGTAGACCGCGACCAAGTGGAGGTCAAGCACTTCGAGAGCTGGATCGAATGGGCGAAAGAGAACGGGATGAAGCTGGATTTCAACTCCACGTCCTTTTCCCATCCCAAGAGCGGAGACCTGTCGCTGAGCAATCCGGATCCGGCCATACGCGAATTCTGGATTGAGCATACCAAGCGTTGCCGCCGTATAGCCGACGCAATGGGTAAAGCCCAGGGGGACCCCTGTATCATGAATATCTGGGTGCACGACGGTTCTAAGGACCAGACAGTGGAGCGCAAGCGTTATCGTGAGATTTTCGCCGAGAGCCTGGATGAGATACTGAAAGAAAAGCTCCCCGGCATGAAAACATGTCTGGAAGCCAAGCTATTCGGTATCGGGCTGGAAAGTTATACTGTGGGTTCCCACGACTTCGTGGCGGGCTACTGCGCCACCCGCAAACTCATGTACACCCTGGACACCGGGCACTACGAAATGACGGAGAATGTGTCCGACATGGTGGCCTCGCTCCTTCTCTTTGTTCCCGAACTGATGCTGCACGTGTCCCGCCCCATCCGCTGGGATTCCGACCACGTCACCATCATGAACGACCAGACCCTGGACCTGTTCAAGGAAATCGTCCGTGCGGATGCGCTGAACCGCGCACACATAGGCCTGGATTACTTCGACGCAGCCATCAACCGCATCGGAGCTTATGTAATTGGTTCCCGCGCAACACAGAAGTGCCTGCTGAGCGCCCTCCTGGAGCCCCTCGCAAAGCTCCGCGAGTACGAAGACGCAGGCAAGGGCTTCCAGCGCCTGGCTCTGCTGGAGGAGGCCAAGACCCTACCGTTCGGCGCCGTATTCGATTACTTCAACTACAAGAACGGTGTTCCCGTTGGCGAGGCTTTCATACCCGAAATCGAGAAGTACGAGAGAGAAGTAACTTCCAGGAGATAAGGAATGAAAGAAGATTTCACATTCCTGGCCTTTGACTGCGGCGCCACCAGCGGACGAGGCGTGCTGGCCACCCTCAGTGGCAGCTCCCTCTCCATGAAGGAGGTGTACCGTTTCCCTTCGGAGATGAAGAAGGAAGACGGGCGTTTTTACTGGGACGTAGCGGCCATATACGGGCATTTTGTGGAGTGCCTTACGCAGATAGGTGCGACGGGCGTCCGTTTGGATTCCATTGGCATCGATACCTGGGGCGTGGACTTTGGCTGCGTGGGGAAAGACGGCTCACTCCTGGGCCTGCCGCGCTGCTACCGGGATCCGTACACCGTGGGCGTGCCCGAAAAGGTGTACACAAGAGTATCCCACGATGATCTCTATGCACGCACAGGCATCCAGATCATGAACTTCAACACCATCTTCCAGCTGTATGCGCAGACGGAAGCCGGAGACGAGGCCCTGGCTAAAGCCGACGCAATCCTTTTCATGCCCGACCTGCTGTCGTACATGCTCACAGGCAAGCGCGTCTGCGAATACACCGACGCTTCCACTTCCGGCATGATGGACCAGGCCACCCGCAAGTTCAATAAAGCTTTACTGAAGGAACTGGGCATCCGTACAGAGATGCTCCTGCCCATTATACAACCCGGCACAGTAGTGGGCACCCTGAAACCCGAACTCGCCGCCTCAACGGGGCTGGGCGCAGTTCCCGTCGTCGCCGTGGCAGGGCACGATACCGCGTCGGCCATTGTGGCGGTCCCCGCCTCCGACGAACGCTTCGCCTACCTTTCCAGCGGCACCTGGAGCCTGATGGGTATCGAAGTCCCTGCTCCGATAATCAATAAAGAATCGGCCAGACTGAATTTCACAAATGAGGGCGGTATAGAAGGCACCACGCGCTTTCTCAAGAACATTACCGGAATGTGGCTGCTGGAGCAGTGCCGCCAGGTGTGGAAGGCCTCAGGCAAGTATTATTCCTATAATCAGCTGGAGGAGATGGCCCGGGCGGAAGCCGGTTTTACCGGACGCATCAACCCCGACGAGCCCCGCTTCGCAGCACCGGAAAACATGCTCCTGGAAATCAAGGACGCCCTTGGATTCGACGCCTCGGACGCCCAGGTCGTAAGTTGCATCTACCATTCCCTCGCAGACCGCTACGGGGCTGTCCTTCAGATGCTCCGCAGCTTTGCACCTTTCTCCATCGACAAACTTCAAATTATCGGAGGCGGGAGTGCCAACGCACTTCTGAACCAGTGGACGGCCGACGTATTGGGCATTCCGGTGATAGCCGGCCCTACCGAGGCCACGGCGATCGGCAATGTCCTCGTTCAGGCCAAAGCCGCCGGCGTGGTTAAGGACCGCTGGGAAATGCGCAAACTGGTATCCTCCTCGTTCGACGTTAAAGTCTTCGAACCCCGGCGATAAACCATTTATACTGACTAATTTATCTTTGTTTGTATATGAAAAAGATTATCCTTCTATTTGCTGCCATCGCACTGGTTTTCAATGCCGCAGCCCAGACCCGTTCATGGGCGAAGAAAGAGGCCGCTGAACTCAATCTTTGCGGCAAGGCATTTACCACCCCCAACCCCTATCATCGCATTGACACCTGCGTGTACAAGGGATTCACGCCCGGGGAGAACATCCAGTGCCGGGTTCCCGCCGGTCTCACCGTGATGTTCAAGACCGATGCCACCGAGATAGGTGCCAGCGTATCCTTCGGTTATGTGAACCGCGACCCGTACGGCTCCTACCGCGGATTCGATCTCTACATCAAGAAGGACGGAAAATGGCTTTGGGCCGGCAACACCACATTCGACCGTGACCACAAGGATCCGAATAAGGTCCGCACCATAGTCAAGAAGATGGCCCCCGGGGAAAAGGAGTGCCTGCTCTATATGCCCTTGTATTCCGAGCTCAATTCCTGTCAGATCTGCGTCCCCGAAGGCAGCACGCTGGAGCCCCTGGAATCGCCTTTCAAATACAAGATCGCCTTCCATGGCAGCAGCTTCACCCACGGCGTCAGCTGCACCCGCGGAGGCATGAGCTACCCCATGCAATTCATGCGCAAGACCGGGCTTCAGGTGATCCCCCTCGGATTTAGCGGCAACTGCAAGATGCAGCCGTATTTTGCCGACGTGCTGGAAGATGTGGAGGCCGATGCATACGTATTCGACCCCTTCTCCAACCCCAACATTCCCATGATCAGGGAGCGCCTGCTCCCCTTCATTGACCGCATGGTAAAGGCGCATCCCGGCAAGCCCATAATCATCCAGCGTACCATCTATTGGGAGAGGGAGAATTTCAATACCGAGTCGCAGGCTGAGTTCGGCGGCAGAAGGGCTCTCTCCGACAGTCTGATGCAGATTGCATGCAAGCAATACAAGGATGTCTATTACATAAAGCCCGATGCGGCCCTGCACAACGGTGAATCCTCAACGGCGGACGGCGTGCACCCCAACGACAACGGCTATTCCCTCTGGGAAGCCTCCATCGAAAAGCCGATTCTGAAGATTTTGAAGAAGTACGGCATAAAGAGGAGCTGGTAGTATTATTTGCATGAAACACACACTTCTTATTTGTCTCGCAACCATCATGGCTGGTTGCGGGCTGGGACCCACCGGAACGCAGGACACCTTTCGTGCCGAATGGATTATCCCAAAGGGAGAATTCCCCACCGTTGCAACCAACGGCTCTCCGGCCTTCGCAGCGCTTGAACTCCAAGGCGAAGACAGCGTATGGGTCTTTCATTTCCCAGTAAAGAAGATCCGCAAGGGCACTTATTTGGAATTCGACTGGGGCATGACCGCCCGCAAAGGCGACTGGGGGCACTACCGTGCCGAGTATTCCACCGGTGAGGAATGGATCCCCATGAAAGAATTCCGGGTTTCTCCCCGCCAGCATCAGCCGACTACCGAACTTGCCACCTTCCGTCTCGGAAAAACCGTAAGGGACGAATTGAAGATAAGGCTTTTACCTATTCATCCGGACACTGATGGGCCGGTCAGGTCGGCCGTAATCACCAGGAAGGGATACACCGGGGCGAAGGCCTTTATTCTTGGGGATAAAGCCCCTTCGGACACCATGAGAGTCCTGTGCATAGGCAATTCCAACACCTACTACAACAATGCTCCGTCCCTTTTGAAGGAAATAGCATGGAGCCAGGGGTATTACTTCGACATTGAGATGGCTACGAAGGGCGGACAGACCTTCGGTCAGCATCTGGCCCTTCACAGGACAATGCACCTCGTCCGCAAAGGAGGCTATGATGCCGCAATACTACAGAACAGCACCCTGCCAATGGTCCAGGTTGCCCTCTTCCCCGAACAAAACGTGCAATCCATAGCGGACTGCGTGGCCCTGGCGGATTCCATACGGAGATACAGTCCCAACGCACGGGTATTCCTTGAAAGAGGGTTCCCCTACTCGGCACACAACTTCCTGGAAGCAGACGGTTGGGAAGGGATGAACAAGGCCATGGACGAAACCGTAATTATCATGTCCGAAGCCTCCGGAACAGAGATATCGCCCATAGGGCAGGCTTCGGAGATGGCACGCACGCAACGTCCCGACCTTGTCCTCTACCAGAGCGACAACGCCCACCCGACGCTGCTGCTGTCATATATCAAGTCCTGTGTCAACTACCTGATGCTGGTCTGCCCGGACAATCCCACATTCTCGGCCGACGTCGCCAACTGCGGCATCGAGCCCGAGCTCGCGGCATATTTACGTTCGCTAGCCGTGAAGGCTGTAAGCCTTAATCCTTAACGGGACGGATGGAGTAGCCCTTCATACGGTCTCCAAGGGTTAAATAGTTCTCCGTTGCGTTATAAATACAGCAGATCCAAGCAACGCCGGGGGCCATCCGCGAGATTCGTCGCAACGGTAGCAGTGAGTTGCAGGGTCTCACCGACAGACATCTCGGCAGAGGTCTTGTCCAACTTGATAAATTCATCGGAGTTGTTCGCTTCTTCGGGGTCGCATGCCATAAGAAGGGCCATCGAACCGGCCAGAAATGCAAGCAATAGTTTTTTTCGGAACTGTGGTTTAAAATCAACGACTAATATAGGCAAAAAACACTACATTAAATATCTATAGGGTCTTCTACTGGTCGGATTGTTCTGCCGAGACAACGTCTGCCGGTATTTGAATAATCCCATTCCCATCCAAACCAAAAACTATTGGTGTATGAGGCTCCCGAGGAATCGAAGACAAAGCTCCACGCAAGATCCGGGGACTCCTTATAAAGGTCAGAAGACCAATAGAACCCTTTTTGTCCAACCTGATAGCATTCTGTTCCATCTTTTTGACCATCCGCAGGGAGAAAAATGTTTTTTCCGTTTGGCCCTGTAACCACAAAACCGTTTTTTCCGTCCAGTTTTGTCCACTCCCATTTACAGTTTAACCATAATTCTTTCCAATCGGACATATTGGGTATTCGCCATAGCGCTCCAAACAGTTTGTATGCTGCATCGTCCGTAAAGTCAAGGGTAACCTCGTTATCGAAGTCTCCATTACGGCCATACGACGAATTAGTACAATACTTTAAAAGACTATCGTATGAGCCCAGACGATAAGTACTCCACTCATAATTACGCTTATCCGATGTCTCGCCCCAGGCAAAATACTTAATGTCTCCGTATTTATCAGTTATATTCTCGCTCGCCCATTTGATTCCGGATGGCAATCCTAAATCAATGGGCTGTAGTGCCTGTTCCGTTCTGA
>CAMHTE010000009.1 GCA_946187975.1 uncultured Bacteroidales bacterium
CGTGCATATACAGTCCAGTACTCGTAACGAAACTATCAAAGGGAGTATTGCCGATAGAACCATCATACTTAATATTGATATAGCTCCCTAGAGTTACTCCCCAACCCTTGCTTTTATTTTCTTTCGTAACAAAAGTTGCTCCCCCAAAATAGTCTACACGATCTACATTTCCGGTCATATTACGCAGTTCAGAAAACCAAAGACCAAGATTAGTCTGAAATGCTTCCTCCGTATGACGGGAATATCCTTGCGACACCCCCTCCCAGAAACTCGCATTCTCGTCTATATAGTATTGCCCGGCAAATATCTTCATTGCGGTGCCAACACCTTTCCAACCTTTATGCTTTGCTCCCCCAATTATACCTGCCACCAGGGCTACCGAACTTCCTGCTTCGCGATAAAAATCTTTATATAATGCAGAATGATCGAAAAATACGTTGTATAAATCCCTCATTGATAATCTGACCCCTGTAAAGAACCCTTGCCCAAAATACTTAAAAACATCTCCGATGTTATCGATGTCGCCCCTCATAATATGCGTAACCAGATTCCCTATACTGAAGATGAAACGCGTTGAAAACAATTCCCCATTCTCATCCGTATATTTCAGCGGATTGTTAAGGGCGTAGGAGTAGCGGTTGTAGTTGCGGGTGTCGTCGGGAGACTGAACGTAAGGGTCGGGGCTGAGGAAGCGTCCGAGTACTGGGTCATACAGGCGGGCGTTCATGTTGATGAGCCCGAACCACGGCAGGTGCTCGTGTCCGGTGAACCCACGGCCGAGGAACAGCATGAAGTCCTCGTTGGGGTCATAGATGACCGCATCCTCAAGGTCCTGCTGCAGCCCCCATGGAGTATAACTGTAATGTAGGTGGAAAGTGCTGTCGGACACGCACGCCACATCGGTGATGCTCCCCAGGTAGTCGCGTCCGATATTGTACAGCGTCCACGCCCCGGCAATGCTGTCGCGCACCATGACCATAGGCGCCGAGTAGGGCGTGCCGTCCAGGTAGAAGCGCTCCGTGGTCTTTGCCGGGGTAACGTCTATCTCGAGCCTGTCGCCAAGGTAGTACCTCGTGAGTACGCTTACCGGCACGGAACCGGATTCGTCCGTCACCTGCATCCGCACGCGGCCGGCATTCCCGTCGTACGTGAAGTCCGCGGCGTAGTTGCCCTGGCTTATATGCGACGGGCGGTTAAAGCAGGTGTACGAGACAGTCTGCTCCAGGTCCGGGTAGGAAGATTCGAAAGTTGCCGAGGTGATGAGATACGGGTGGGAAGTATTCCCATACTGCATGGTAGTGCCGCTGTCGAACCGGAGGATATTGCCGTAGGTGTCGTATGAACTGTAAATGCCTCCGGTATATGTCAACAGGCGCCCGTATGTGTCGTACGAGAACGTCTCCGTGTGCCCTTCACCGTCTGAACGGGAAGATAGGTTTCCGGTCAGATTATCGAAAGAGTATGTGTACTGCTGATATGCTCCGAATCCCCTTCCGGAAGGAAGTCCGTACTGGGTGAAGGAATAGGTCCTCGTGAGGTTCCCGGTAGTCGCCTGAGTGGGCTGGCCGAAGACGTTGGCGCTGTCGAGCTGCCAGACGATTGTACTGTCGGGCAGCATGGTGCGTACCTTGTGGCCGTGGGCATAGCCGTAGTACTCAGTGGTTATGGCTCCGTCCTGTGAGGTGAAGGCCGTGCTGGCCAACACTCCCGTGCTGTCATATGCGAAGTGCATCCTCAGCCACTTGCCGTCGGGGATGCTGTCGGTCACTTCCAGCGGACGGTCGTATGCATCGTAAGTATATGTGCGGGAAGTGCCGTTGGTGGAACGCTCCGACTGGAGCTGGCCGTAGGTCCCGTACGCGTACACAGTATTGAACTGCCCGGAACGGGTCACCTGCGTCAGCCGGCCATACTTGTCGGAATACGTCGTGACCGTCCCTTTAGGATTGGTCTCCGTAACGGATGAACTACCGTTAGCATTCTGGACGTACGCCCATGATCTCAGACCCGCGCTTGAATCGGAAATTCTGCTGCGACGTCCCCAGTCGTTATACTTAAAGGTTGTGGTTACATTCCCCGGAGCCGTCACCGACAACGGCTGGCCGTCGTCGCGCAGCGAATAGGTGATCGTTCCTCCCGGGTCGCTGACGCTTACGAGCCGTCCCGAGGCGTCGGTAGTCCGGGTGGTTGCGATGAGATCCTTTGTCTCGACAGTACTAAGTCCGTTGTAGTTCCACAAGATTCTGCGGAATGACGGTTCAGTTATAGCCGTAGGACGGCTGTAGGCATCGTATGTGTACGTCGTCCACTGCGCCGCGGTTCCCGGTGCGGCGGAGTCTCCTGTGAACGGCAGCGATACTCTGGAGACCTTCCCCCTGGCGTCGTACTCCGTATCGACATTGGTCCAGTCCCCGTCGAAGCGGCGGGCACTCCTGCGGATCTCCCTTCCAACGGAATCATAGAAAACTACATTCTCCGACCCGTCGTTGCCCGATGTGGAAACACAGTAGAGTCCTGGACCGGAGGTCACCCATGAACGGCTTATTGTCGTGGAACTCCCGTCGGGCAGGTTCTCCCCGGTAGGGTTACCCCATGCGTCGTAGCTGCATGAGGTTGTGCGAGACTGCCAGTCCGTAGTACTTGACGGCTGTCCGTAATGATTGTATCCCGAATATGTAGTCTCCCGTCCAAGGGCGTCCGTCGTCATGTACAGGAAGCGACCTTCCTCATCGTACTCATAGATGTTACCGACATATTCCTCCGCCCCGTACATGGCGGTTGCCTCCGAGGTGACATGCCCCCATCTGTCGTATGTGTACTGCGTGTCGGAGACGAGTTTGTCGGCAACGGGAATGAGAATGGTAGGAAGAGGATCAATCGGTCCCGGGGGGAAGTCCGGGTTCCACGGCTGTTCCGCCCTGGGGTTCTCCCCGGTGCCGTCGTCCTTATTCTCACTCGAACTACTGTTTTCACCTCCCGTGCCGTGGAGCGGCGGCAGCGTCCCGTCATCCCTCACGGCTAGGCCCACATACCGCATCGCCCTCGTGGGGTGTTTCTTAGCATCGAAGGTCACGACCGTCTTCTGGCTCCATATGTCATCATCGTTTCCGTCGTTCTGGAAACTCGTCATTTCCTCGGTGACGCTTCCCAGGAGGTACAGCGACGCCGTGGCGCTGTGCGAATAGGTAAAGGTTGTATTTGTCGTCTGCGGTGAACTGGACGCCGTAGATTTGGAGTTGTAAACGGTCTCGGGGAAGTCGTAAGCATCGTATGCCGAATACTTGGTCGTATCCCTTACTCCCGTCAGGTTGTTATAACTAATGCTTTGTGTGAGGCGGGGGTTGAGTTTGCCGTATGTGGTGGTATTGGCGTCGTAGGTGTTCGTGATGGTCTGTGCCGGGTTGGACCCGAGGCTCCCGTAACGAAGGCTTGAACCCAGAACTACCCCGCGCTGCTCCGTACCGTAAACGGTCTCGGTGAAAATCACCGGAGTCATGGTCCCGTCCACTGTCCTGATCTTATGGAAGCCGCAGAATCCAAGTCCCAGGTTGTTGAAGGTGCAGTCGTAGTACCAGAACTGCCTGAATCCCATGTTCTCCAGCGCGGATGACTTGTAACGGCGTTCTTCCTTCAGCAGATAGAAGGGAACCGTCTTCCTCATATATCCGGCCGCAGCGGACGGGGTGTAGTCCGAACCAATCAGATAGTTTCCGTCCGGTGCGCCAAGGTACTCATAGGTATTCTGGGTAATCGCCCCGAAGCTGTCCGTCATGGACGTCATCTGGCGCATGACGGGAGAGAGGTGGGAGAAGGTATAAACGCCGAGGTAGAAACCGTCAACCTTCAGGAAAGCGCTCGCGCCGTAAGGGTCCATGACGTTGCAGGGCACTATGCCTTTCGTGCTTGTAACGGACGGTACGGTGCAGACGCACGTTCCCTGGATGGCACCGTTTCGGTTCAGGTATAACTGCAACCCGGAAGACGAGGCCTTTATCATGTCGGCCAGGCCGTCGAAGTTGACATCCATGAACATGAATTCGTCCCCGGCGGAACGTGACACGCAGTTCATTACTCCCTTGTAAATAAACTTGTGTCCGCCTTTATTCATATAGTAATCCCACTGTACAGAATTGCCGGCCGCCGGAGCCGAGAGTATATCAAGATATCCGTCGCCGTTCAGGTCTGTAACAAATGCCGGACGGCTGCTGTTTGACAGTACGGAAGAAGTAACTGCGGCATTGGTAGTCTTAAGGCTGAACGTATTGCCGGAACCGAGCCTGTATACCTGAAGGCCGGAAGACGTCGCCCTGCACAGTTCCGAGCACGAGTCGTTGTCGACGTCCATAACCAAAATGTTCCCGGAATCATCCAATGAAAGATTGAATAACACGGATTCCGCAACCTTCGTGCCCGTACTTAAATCAATCAGGGCGGCATATGAAGTCTGCGGGTCAAGATAACAGTTGGCGTCAAATGCAATTGTCAGCAACTGCGCCTTTCCTGCCCCCGTAAAATCCCCCCAGAAATAAGCCCTTTGGTAGGGGCTAGTATAACGGGAATTCGAAATGCTTCCACTCAACGTGACATTGTAAGAAGAGGATGAGAAAGCCCCTCCGGAAAGGCTGTATTTGTATGTGGTTATTTTAAGGGTATGGTTATTCCCGCTTGCTCCGTTGAAGTTGACCTTGACCAGTTCATCTGCACCGTCGGCATCAACGTCTACGGCCTGAATGGTCTGAAATCCCTCCCCTGCTAGTACGGAATCCGTATCAACGTCACAATATGCATCCCTTATGCTGGGAATAACCGCAAAATGTTGCGCAGCCGGGTAGGGACTGCCATATTTAACAAGCAGGAAATAGCTGGCCACTATGTCGTATGTGGGGAAATCAGGTAATATCACCAGGCCGTCTTCGGCTGCTCCCGGAACGAATTTTCCGCGTACGTAGATGTAGTTTGCAGTCGTGTCGGTAAATGCCGTCGGCATAAGGATGTCGTCGACATTGCGGAGTTGCACGGGTCGCACTTCATACCCTTCATCGCCGTACCCGAACTGCAGCGGTGGAACGCTTGTCGTCCCAGTCGAGCAGGAAATCTGCGTCAGGACGTTTACACTGTCCTTCATCTCGTGGGTCAGCGAATACGAACGCAGCAGGTCCTCGTTGCCGTATGACTCTATACTCCTGAGGATGCGTGATTGATAATATCTCTGGGCCCCGTAAAAGTGTTCTACTACGTCTCTCCTGTTCTCGAGGTCGTAAGTAAAATGGATGTGGTCTATGGCTTCATCCTGTGACGAATAACTGTAGAACAAGTCGGAAATGTAATAATTCCCTTCAAGGGAGTCGTGGTAGTATTGGCACACCATCCTGTTCCCGTCTCGGTCGACGAGTTCGGTGAGCGGGAATTCCGAGGATTCAAGTGTATTGTTACTATTGCCGAACGTGGCTCTGGAGCCGTCGGGATACAATGCGGAGAAATGACTTACTATGTTAAAGAAGCAGCGGTGCTTCTTGACCAGTATGTGCCCCGTGGCAGTCTCATATTCATAGTCGGGATATGCCGTGTTGGTGTTTCTGACCAGCCTCACTCCGTTTAATAAATAAACAGCTGTGGTGTCATTTATATCCGCTCCGTATGCCGATCCGTCATAGTAAATGGTCTTGTTTGTTATGGTAATCGTCGGCAGTCCGCTTATTGCCCAGCCATACCCGGCCACGTCGTTCCCTGCCTGGCTGTTGTATGTGAGGGCGACCTGCGGAGCAAGGGGGACGGAAGGAACCGTGGCAATAGGAACCGTAACCGTCCTTGCGCCCGTAGGAGTCACGTCCTGCGAGTAAGGAATGCTCCCCACATCGTACGACCACAAGGTGGCAGGCGCCGAACGCTGCGAATTTTCTTCTCTCCTGGCCGCCATCGACGACATTGCCTCCTCCAGCGACTTCATTATCAGACTGTCCTGCTCTGCCTTGCCGTAAAGAAGTATATCCTTTTTGCGCCACGCCTTCGAGTCATCAATTCTGGCTGTAAGGCCTGTTGAATAGATGAAAAGCAGGAGAGGGAAAAGGATGTGCCGATATCGAACCATAAGGATACCTGTTAAAAAGCAGTTAGTAATTGCATAGTTAGCAATATTATTGCAAATAACAAAAAGAAGTCATTCTTTTTTTCTTCGCCAAGATGTCCATGACAAAAGAAAAAGAGGCCACCGCTATTGGTCGACCTCTTGTCCAAGTATGCCGATTATCGGCAAATGCAGTTATATTAAGCTTTTCCGTTCGATCCGAGTACGTCTACGATCTTGTGCTCGTAGAGCTTCTTCATCTCGTCGCGGGCAGGTCCGAGATACTTGCGGGGGTCGAACTCACCGGGCTTCTCGACGAAGACCTTGCGGACGGCGGCGGTCATGGCAAGACGGCTGTCGGAGTCGATGTTGATCTTGCAGACAGCGCTCTTGGCAGCCTCGCGAAGCTGTTCCTCGGGGATACCTACCGCATCGGGCAGCTTTCCGCCGTTGGCGTTGATAATGTCGACATATTCCTGAGGAACCGAGCTGGAACCGTGAAGAACGATGGGGAATCCGGGGAGCTTCTCCTCAATCTTGTGAAGAACGTCGAATGCGAGCGGCGGAGGTACGAGACGACCGGTCTTGGGGTCGCGCTTGCACTGCTCGGGCTTGAACTTGTATGCTCCGTGGCTGGTGCCTATCGAGATGGCGAGGGAGTCGCAACCGGTGCGGGTAGCGAAGTCGATAACTTCCTCGGGACGGGTGTAGTGCGACTGCTCGGCGGAAACCTCATCTTCCACACCGGCGAGAACGCCGAGTTCGGCCTCGACGGAAACGTCGTGCTTGTGTGCGTATTCAACCACCTGCTTGGTGAGGGCGATGTTCTCCTCGTAAGGCTTGGAGGAAGCGTCGATCATCACGGAAGAGAAACCCATGTCAACGCAGCTCTTGCAGAGTTCGAAGCTGTCGCCATGGTCGAGATGGAGGCAGATCTGGGGCTTTTCCCATCCAAGTTCCTTTGCATACTCGACGGCGCCCTGAGCCATGTAGCGGAGGAGCGTCTGGTTCGCATAGTTGCGTGCGCCCTTGCTGACCTGGAGGATGACCGGGGATTTGGTCTCGGCAGCGGCCATGATAATGGCCTGGAGCTGCTCCATATTGTTGAAGTTGAAAGCAGGGATGGCATAGCCGCCCTTTACGGCCTTCGCGAACATCTCCCTGGTGTTCACAAGACCTAATTCTTTGTAACTAACCATAATGATATTGATTGAATAATTAATTCCTTGAAGGCAACGCAAATTTAGTTATTTTTGTGGATACTACGTATATTTATCACAAGAAATAATTATTCGATGAAATACCTGGTGAATGATTGCACAGACGCCTGCCGGAATATGGCATTCGACGCGTTCTGTCTGGAGAGCCTTCCCCTGGACGAACCGGTGTTCTGCCTGTGGCGAAACTCCCCTTCCGTGATCATTGGCCTGAACCAGAACGCATATACCGAGGTTGACCTCAATTACCTCAAAGCCAATGGAATAGCCTTGGCGCGTAGGGTCACCGGAGGCGGTGCAGTATATCACGACCTCAATAATCTCAATTATACCATAACGGGCCGGTCGGAAGACCTCGATCGCGACTGCCCCGGCTACCTTACACTCATAGCCGACGCCCTCAGGAGCCTTGGTGTCCCGGCCGAACTCACCGGACGCAACGATATCCTTGTGGACGGGCGAAAATGCTCCGGTTATGCGAAGCGTGTTTACAAGGACCGCCTCATGGTACATGGTACCCTGATGTTCGACGTCGACCTTGCCGCCATGACAGCCGCCCTGTCCGCCCCGGGAAGCAAATTCTCCTCCAAAGGGATAGCTTCCGTGCGATCGAAGGTTGCAAACTTAAAAGACTATCTGCCCCGCTTCGACGGAGTACTCGCATTCCGCGATGCCCTTCACGACATACTTGCAGACGGTGATTCCGAAGTGCCAGTCTCCCCTGCCCAACAGGCCTTGATTGAGCAGGAAGCCGAAAGCCGCTACCGCAACTGGGAATGGATTTACGGACGTTCCCCCGATGCCGCCTTCCGCACTTCGCATAAATTTGCCTGCGGTACGGTAGAAGCCGGGTTTGACCTCTCGCACGGCAGGATAGTATCCATACGCTTCGGAGGCGATTTCATCGGGAGCCTGCCCGCCGAAGCCCTGGAAGAAAGACTCAGCGGCTGCCGCTTCGAACTGGAGGCCATCATCTCCGCCCTCAAAGCAGCGGAACGAGACATCCGCGTTAGCGACTGCTTCGACGGTCTTACGGAGGAGGATTTAGCCTGGCTCATTACCCGGAATAGCCAGAATTGACTATATTTGCATTAGATAACACACAGCAGCAATGAAGCGCAAAACCGTCATATTCTCCGCCCCGTCGGGATCCGGCAAAAGCACTATAGTCCATCATATCCTCGACCTTCACCCGGAAATGGAATTCTCCGTATCCGCCACTTCGAGGGCACCCCGCGGGACCGAGCAGGACGGGATTGACTATTACTTCATTCCACCCGAAGAATTCCGCCGCCGCATAGAGGGCGGAGAATTCGTGGAGTACGAAGAGGTTTACCGTGACAGGTTCTACGGCACCCTCAAAAGCGAGGTCGAGCGTATCTGGAACGCCGGACATGTAATCATATTCGACGTCGACGTCAAGGGCGGTGTGAACCTCAAGAAGTACTTCGGCGACGCGGCCCTGTCGGTATTCATCAAGGCACCTTCGGTGGAAGTACTACGCGAAAGACTGATAGGCCGTGCCACGGACAGTCCCGAGGCCATAGCGGAAAGGGTTGCCAAGGCCACAGAAGAGCTTACCTACGAAGACAAATTCGACTACGTCCTTGTCAACGACGACCTTGCGACCGCATATGCCGAGGCGGAACGTGTAGTTGACGAATTCCTTTCAAAATGAAGATAGCCGTCTATCCCGGTTCCTTCGACCCGCTCCACAAAGGGCATCTTGCCATCATGCAATACCTTACCGGAGAGGGAGGATTCGATGCGGTGTACCTGGTGGTTTCCCCGCAGAATCCCTTCAAGGACCCGGCGAAGGCAGCGAATGCACAACGCCGCTTCGAGGCCGCCCAGGCCGCGGTTGCCAGGCATCCAGGGCTCAAGGTTAAAGTAGACGGAATCGAACTCGGTATGACTCCCCCGAACTACACCGTCCGCACTTTGGACGCCCTTAGGCAGCGTGAACCAGGCAACGATTTCACCCTGGTCATGGGCGCCGACAATCTCGGGGGACTCCCCCGCTGGCGCTGCGCAAGGCGCATCCTCTCACAATACGACATAGTCGTTTATCCCAGACCTGGCTTCGATTCGGATGCCCTCCTGGAGGATCTGCGCCGCTGGTGCCGCCGCTCCCACACACGTTGCGCCATAAAGCTGATCGACGCTCCCCTGGTGGATATTTCCTCAACACAGATACGGGCTGCCCTGGCTGCAGGGAAAGACGTTTCCGATCTTGTAATGTAAAGCCATGAGACCGGTCTGCAGCCCCGAAGACATGTACGCCGACATAAAGGAAGCCGGCCTCATACCCTTTTTCCGTAATACAATTCCCGGTTTTTCCATCGAGGAACTCACCCCGAAGGAGCACTGGTTCGATTCCTCCGACGAACTCGGTCCGTGGGACTGGAAGATTTTTGCCGTGCAGAGCGGCGACATAGCCTACGGAAAGTTCCTTTGGGGCGGAAAAGCCGCTTTCGCCACCGTGGAATTCTATCGCGAACTTGCCAATTGGCGCAGGAGCCTGCCCGCATACAGCCCTTCGCCCGAAGGCCAAAGGATCCTTGAGTTCATACGGGAAAACGGATCATGCAGCACCGGCGACGTGCGCAGGCTGCTCGGCCTGAAGAAAAATGCGGCCGACGCCCTGCTGACACGACTTGAGGCTCAGACCAGAGTGATAATTGGTGATTTCGAGCGCGTCTACCGGGGCGAGGACCTGCATTACAGCGGCTGGCAGCGCGCTGCTTTCTGCACCCCAGAAGACCTCTTCGGCGAAGAAGCACTCCGCACATCCCGCTCCCCCGAAGAATCATTCGGCTTCCTCTCCAGGCGCATTCGCTCACTCGTCCCTTCCGCCTCCGACAAAGACATCGCCCGCCTGCTGGGATAACGGAAGCGCGACTGAAAGGTGCTGGCTGGGATTCCGACGAAGAGCGACTTTTAGCGAACGCTTCTTATCGGGAGCTCTAGCGGAATCCCGGCCAACGCCTGCCGGTTACTGTCTATTTGGAAAGAATAATTCCGACTCCGCCTCCGAGGTGGTTCCCCTTGAACTCTTCGAGGGTAATTCCGCTCAGCTGCGACAACTCTATGGCAAGGCCCTGCAGCACTATGAGCATGGCCGCGGTGGAATTGATGCTGATCAGGTTCCACGAGTCGCCCTCGTGCTCGAGCGAGAGTTCGAGGTTGTTTCCGGTAATGGTGGCCAGGGGGTTATCGTGATTGAAGGTCAGTGCCCAAAGATAGTGTATTCCCCTTTCTTTCAACAATTTGGCCAGCTGCACTGCCTGTGGAGTGGTCCCGCTTTTGGAGAGGATGATTACCACGTCGTCCCTGCCAACCATGCCTATGTCGCCATGAAACGCCTCTTCGGTGTGAAGGAAAGCCGAGTTGATGTTGAGCGATAGCATGCTCGCAGACACTTTGCGGCATACGGGGCCGTTCTTCCCAAGGCCGGACAGCACTATCTTGTTTCCGTTTTTAAGTGCATTATTGCAGTCTTGCAGCAATTTTTCGTAAACGGCCGGATCCATCGACATCACACTGTCGCAGATTCTTTTGAGGTTTTCTTCGAAAGGGTACATATTCTTTTTAAATTATTTCCAGTTTTTGAACGGATTCCGGCAGAGAGAGGCATTGTAGTAACGGTGGTCTCCGGTAACCTCCTCTCCCAGCCATGACGGACGCTCGAAGGCTTCGTCTGCGCTGCCCAATTCCACTTCCGCGACCACCAGTCCTTCGTTGTCGCCATGGAATTCATCGACCTCGAAGGTGTGTTTTCCGCTTTTGACGAGATAGCGGATTTTATCGATACGTCCGCTGTCGCAGAGTTCCATTAGCTCGGTCGCCTCCTGCACCGGGATTTCCTTCTCCCACTCGTAACGGCTCATACCTCCGTCGAAACTGGGCCCCTTGATTGTCAGGAAGCCGCTGTCGCCGCAAATCCTCACACGGACGGTGCGCCCGCTTCCGCTGCATATATATCCCTGCCGCATGGGTATGGCCTTAATGGCATCTTTCTTATAATCCCCTGAAACGAGGAACTTTCGCTCTATCTCGGTAGGCATGTGCTGTAATTTGTACGAAGATAGCAATTTCGCACGGAAAAAACTATATTTGCGAAAAAGACGCCTATTATGAAGAAAGTTATTGTCGCAGCACTGTTCATGGTTCTTTCTGCCACGCAGATTCACGCACAGGATATCATTACGCTCAAGGACGGGACAGAAATCCAGGCCAAGGTTCTCGAAGTTGGAATCAGCGAGATACGCTACCATAAGTTCAGTAATCCGGACGGGCCGGTTTATTCCCTGCTCAAATCAGACGTGCTTCTGGTGCGGTACGAGAATGGCGAGAATGAGGTCTTCCCTGTTGCAGCACAACCCAAAGCATTCCAATCCCAGGGGACGAATGAGAACGTACAGTCTTCTCTTTATGCCGACGAATCCAAGGTGGAGCTTAAAAAGAACATGAAGTACAGCCAGTATAAGGATTTGTACTCACCTCAGGATTACAGGCATGCTTCCGGCGATCCGTACAGCCGTGCCCTTGCCGGAATTGCCTCCGCCCTTATTCCCGGCCTTGGACAGGGTTTGGATGGCGAATGGGGCCGTGCCGCCGGCTTTTTTGCCGGGTACATCGCCTGCAGCCTGATTTCCGAAGCGGGTACGAAGTACACCTACGACTCTGCCGGCATATTGGTGGATGCAGAGTATTCAAGCACCGCGATCCTTGCAGCGTTTGCAGGTCTGGCGGTGGAAATATGGAGCATATGCGACGCCGTAAGGGTGGCGAAGATCAAGAATATGTACTCACAGGACGTTCACAAAAAGTACGGGGCGGTCAGTTTCGACGTTAAGCCCTGCCTCGCCATGGTTCCGGCATCTTCTCCTTCCGGAATGTCCGGCTTAACTCCATCCGCAGGTTTCGCGCTTTCCATCCGCTTTTAATCGCCTGCTATTGTCCAGATAGCCGGCAGCGGCTACGCTTCCTGTTATTCCGTTCACAAAAAGGGCCTATTTTGTGAACGGAATGTGTTTTTTCAAAGGTTTGTTCACAAAAAGGGCCTGTTTTGTAAACGGATTGCAGATAGGGGCGTGGCGGCAAGGTCCGACGAAAGCCGACTATTTCAGGAGGCTGAGCGGAGCCTTGCTGCAGAGACGGCTAAGAGCCTTGCCGACGCAGAAAGCAACAAAAAAGGGGACTTGCCGTCCCCTTTTTTGATTACTGCTCGTCCGGAGCAGTGTTTCCTCCGTAGTCCGGTCCGGGACCCTGCGGCCCGCCCTGAGGTCCCTGAGGTCCGGCCTGAGGGCCACCCTGGGCGCCGGCAGCCTGCTGTCCGGCCTGATACATCTTCTCGAACGACTTGCTGAGAGCCTCGGAGTATTTGTCAATCTCTTCCAGATTCTGGTTCTTGACAGCCTCCTTGAGAGGATTCAGGCTGGCTTCCACCTCGCTCTTCACGTCAGCGGGAACCTTGTCGCCGTTGTCCTTGAGGAACTTCTCGGCCTGGAAGCAGAGTGCGTCAGCGTTGTTGATCTTGTCTACACGCTCCTTGGCAGCCTTGTCGGCGTCCTCGTTGGCCTTTGCCTCGTCGCGCATGCGCTTGATTTCCTCCTCGCTGAGTCCGCTGGAAGCCTCAATGCGGATGTGCTGCTCCTTGCCCGTAGCCTTGTCCTTTGCAGATACCGAAAGGATACCGTTGGTGTCGATGTCGAACGAAACCTCGATCTGAGGGATTCCGCGCGGTGCGGGAGCTATTCCGTCCAGATGGAAGATACCTATCTGCTTGTTGTCCTTTGCCATGGGGCGCTCGCCCTGGAGCACTCGGATTTCCACCGAAGGCTGGTTATCGGCCGCAGTGCTGAACACCTGCTCCTTGTGAACCGGGATGGTAGTGTTGCTCTCGATAAGTTTGGTCATCACGCCGCCAAGGGTTTCTATACCGAGGCTGAGCGGGGTAACGTCGAGCAGAAGCACATCCTTGACGTCGCCTGCAAGAACGCCGCCCTGAATGGAAGCACCTATAGCCACAACCTCGTCGGGGTTGACGCTCTTGTTGGGTTCCTTTCCGAAGAAATTCCTTACGAGTTCCTGGATCTTGGGGATACGGGTGGATCCGCCGACGAGCAGGACCTCATCTATATCGGAAGCGCTCAGGTGAGCGTCCGAAAGGGCCTTGCGGCAAGGCTCGATGCTCTTCTGGAACAGGGTGTCGCAGAGGGCCTCGAACTTGGCGCGGGTAAGGGTCTTCACGAGGTGGCGGGGAATGCCGTCGACCGCGGTGATGTAAGGAAGGTTGATTTCGGTGCTGGTCTGGTTGGAGAGCTCGATCTTTGCCTTTTCGGCCGCCTCCTTAAGACGCTGCAGAGCCATGGGATCCTTCTTGAGGTCGAGGCCGCTGTTCTCGGATGCGAATTCGCTGGCGAGCCAGTCGATGATGACCTGGTCGAAGTCGTCTCCTCCCAGATGGGTGTCGCCGTTGGTAGACTTAACCTCGAATACACCGTCACCGAGTTCGAGGATGGAGATATCGAAGGTGCCGCCGCCGAGGTCGTACACCGCAACCTTCATGTTCTTGTTCTTCTTGTCAAGGCCGTATGCAAGGGCAGCCGCAGTGGGCTCGTTGATGATACGCTTGACATCCAGTCCCGCGATCTTGCCAGCCTCCTTGGTGGCCTGGCGCTGGGAGTCGGAGAAGTATGCCGGAACGGTGATGACCGCTTCGGTGACGGGCTGACGGAGATAGTCCTCTGCCGTCTTTTTCATTTTCTGAAGGATGATGGCCGAAATCTCCTGAGGGGAATAGAGCCTGCCGTTGATATCCACGCGAGGGGTATTATTCTCACCCTTGGACACCTTGTATGGCATGCGGGCTACTTCCTTGCCCACCTGGTCGTAACTCTCGCCCATGAAGCGCTTGATGGAGAATACGGTATTGCTAGGATTCGTGATGGCCTGACGCTTTGCGGGGTTACCCACCTTGCGCTCGCCGTCGTCGGTGAAGGCTACCACAGAAGGGGTGGTGCGCTCACCTTCGTTATTGATAATTACGGTAGGCTGATTGCCTTCCATGACCGCCACGCAACTGTTCGTGGTTCCAAGGTCGATTCCGATAATTTTTCCCATAATATTTTTACTCCTTTTTTATTTCGTATCGTTTGTCAGCCTGAACTGACGCAAAACCCTGTAACGAAAGCTATGCCACCGCCCGTTTTGTGACAAATTGTCATTATCTTTGCAATATGGAATACAGGCAGATGGACAAGGCCGAATACGCCGACATAGCGTCCCGTATCATTTACGAAGACAATCACATACTCATCTTCGACAAACGCCCCGGTGAGATAGTGCAGGGCGACAAGACTGGTGACGAACCCCTGTCGGAGACGCTAAAGGCATTCATAGCCATGCGCGACGCCAAGCCCGGACGCGTGTTCATGGGCGTTCCCCACAGGCTGGACCGCCCCGTTTGCGGCATCTGCGTGTTCGCAAAAACTTCCAAGGCCCTGGAAAGGCTGGACGCTATGTTCCGCGATGGGGAGGTTCACAAGACCTATCTGGCCCTGTGCTGCCAGACTCCCCCGGCGGCCGAAGCCACACTCGAAGAATGGCTGGTCCGTAACGAACGCCTCAATAAAAGTTATATAACGTCAGGTCCCGGGAATGGAGCAAAACTGGCAAAACTGCATTATCGCCATCTCGGCGACACGGAGCGCTATTCCCTTGTAGAGGTTGAACTAATGACCGGCCGTCACCATCAGATACGCTGTCAGCTCGCACATATGGGCTGCCCTATCAAGGGCGACTTGAAGTATGGTGCCCCAAGGTCGAACCCGGACGGAGGGATATGCCTGCAGGCTCACTCCATTAAGTTCGTTCACCCTGTCCGGAAAACCGCACTTTCAGTCAGTCTGCCGGTCCCGGAGGACTGGAAAGGATGCCGTCAGATTATTGCAGGCGACGCACCTGAAGTCCTGCCCGGTACTCTCCCGGAGTAATATTCATATTCAGTTTAAAAGCCATCGAGAACGTCACCATCGAATGGAAGCCCGCGCGCGAGGCCACTTCCATCACCCTTACGTGAGGATCGCTGTCCATCATCTGTGTGGCATACTGCACCCTGTAATGGTTGACATACTGGCGGAAGTTCCTGCCGCTGTGCAGGTTTATAGCCCTGGACAGGTAGGCCTTATTACAGAACATGGCATCCGCAAGGGCGTCGAGACTGAAATCATAGTCGAGGAAAGGCTTCCGGTCATTCATGTAACGCTCAACCTTACGGTATATGCGCTCCAGCTGAAGCGCAGTGCCCGGATCCATCTCGGGATGGGCTTCCCATTCCGCTGAAATACGCCGTACCTCCGATTCCTTGCGCCTGCCGATAAAACAGGTCGCGCCCGAATACGCCCTTATATACAACAGGACGAAGAGAACCCCTGCACACAGCGACACGAGGATGTCCGCAATGTGGCGCAACCCCAGTGGATCCGCGAGCAGATACAATACAAGCAGCGCCATATAGGCCTTCAGGTAAAAAGCCAGAGCATCGTCCTCTACCTTGCACCATACGCCGTCCAGCCTGCACAGGGCACGCACGTTGCGATAGCGTCCGTACAAGCGCAGCATCCCGTACGCGACAGGTGCCAAGAGCAGAGGCAGCGCCATCACCATAATGGGCAATCCGAACAGGCCTGCAGTCAGTCGCGTCAGGATCAGCACCGCGGCGGCCACGAATGCGCACACGAAGGAAAAACGTCCGTCCTCATAACTCAAGGGATACATCAGCAGCATGCATGCGCCCGCCAGTATATCCGGGCAGAGCGTCGTCAATGCGTTTCCAGAAGGGAACAATACCGTGTCCACAAAAATCATCAATACGATCAGCAGTCCGGGGGCGACTCTCATCGTTATTCGATACGAAAAGACATTACTCATCATTCGTCGGTTTTACGGCGCAATATACACTTTCCACACGAAAGCTATGGGGTAGCAAGTGTGGTAAAATTTGTTTTTTTAAGTTTTTGAATGAAATGATTTTACAACATTACTTTTTGATTGTTTCAAAACCTTTACCGTACACACCTGTAACGGATGAAACAGACAAAAAAGCATCCGGGTCGATTGCCCTGATATAACGAAGCAGAATATTGAGGTCAGTCTTGCGGGTTATGACCATCAGCACCTCGGTATCGGACCTTGTGTACCAGCCCTTTCCGTTAAGGACGGTAACTCCACGGTGTAGATCGCGCGTGATGGCGTCGGCTATCTCGGAGTATTTTTTAGAAAGTATGAAAAGCTGTACGCTCTGGCGGGAACCCGCTATCACATAATCCAGCACGGTGCTGTTGATTACAATTAGTATGAAACCGTACACGACCGTGGTGAGTTTCTCAACCAGTGGCACCGACTGACCGTCCGCCGTGTACGAGGGAACCAGCAGCGAAGACAGGATAATCACCACGTCCATATAAAGGATGAGCCTGCCGGGCGACACGTTGTGATACTTGTTGACCATCAACGCTATGATGTCCGTTCCTCCGGTGCTTCCTCCCACCGACATGGTAAGGCCTATGCCCACGCCAACCATGATACCACCCATGATGGTGCTCATCAGCTTGCCGTTGTCCAGAGCTATGGCCTGGATGAAGTCGGCCGGAATTACGGTCTGGAATACATTGAGCCCGACGGAAGCTATCACTATCGCATAGACCGTCTTGCCCCCGAATCCGAAGCCCAGTACGAACAACGCCGCGATGAGCAGTCCTGCATTAATTACAAAATAGGAATAACCCACCTTGATAAGGCCGTGGGTGGCATACTGGATAATGGCGGAGATACCGGTGACTCCCCCTCCGACGAGGTTGTTGGACACCAGGAAGATGCTCCATCCGAGCACGTACAAAAGGATACCGAAGGTGACCACGGCATACTCACGGACGGTTCCGAGCAGGGTTTTCTTAAGAATCGGCATTATTCTTCCTCCTTTTGGATATACCCGCCTTTATCTCCTCGAAGCCTTCGCCGTAAACGCTACCGACCTTGGTAACGGACATAAAGGCCTTTGGATCCAGGTCTTTGATAACTCGTGTGACTTCAGGCAACTCGTTGCGACGCATCAGCAGAAGCAGCACGTCCTTCTCCTTCTTCGTGTACCATCCCATAGCCTTAAGAACGGTCACTCCGCGTTCCATCTTCTCAATAATGTAATCCGCAATATCCTTCTGCCGCGAAGAGAAGACCATAAGCTGTATGGTCCCGCGGTCCCCAACGACCACGTAATCGATTACGAAGGCGAAGGTTACCATCATCAGGAAACCGTAAACCATGTCGCCGAAACTCTTGTCCGGGAGAAGGGCGATGGAACTGATGATGATGAGGTCGGTGATGAAGAAAAGGCGGCTGAGCGATACCGGCCAGTATTTATTGACGATCAGGGCCACGATATCGGTACCTCCGGTGCTGCCTCCCTTGCGAATGGAGAGTCCCACACCCACAGCCTCCAGCACGCCGGCGATGATGGGAATCATGACCTTTTCCGGCACATAAAGGAAATGCCCCGGAAGTGCCTGCATCCACTCTAAATTAGCGAACAGCTTGAGCAACAGGGCATTAAGTCCGATGCAGTAAAGCGTCCGGAAACCGAATCCTATTCCAAACACCACGACCGCAAGCACTATTATGGCTGCGTTAATGACTATATAGGAATAGGAAGCCATGATGACTCCTCCCGTTGCGAACTCAATGACCGCGCAGAGACCCATAAGGCCCCCTGCTGACATACCGTTCGGAATCATGAAGCACTCCCAGGCGATGGTGAAGATAACCATCGCCAAAGACATCACAAGATAATCCTTAAGGGTGGAGATTATTTTTCCTTTCATTTCAACACGACGTTTACTATTCTTCCGGGAACGACTATAACCTTGACTATCGACTGCCCGCCGACGTACTTTGCAGTCTGTTCCATAGCCCTCACCGCAGCCTCGACCTCAGCCGGGGAAGCAGCCTTGGGCATGTCGACCGTGAAGCGGGTCTTTCCGTTGAACGAAACAGGGTAGGTTACGCTGTCTTCAACGGTGTAGGATGCCACATACTCGGGGAAGCTCGCATCGACAACACTCCCCTCGTGCCCGAGAGCATGCCAGAGTTCTTCCGCGATGTGAGGCGCGAAGGGACTGAGCAGTACCACGAGCGGCTCCAGAATCTGACGGGAAGTGCACTTCTGGTCGGAAAGCTCACCAAGCGCAATCATGAACGCGCTGATGGTGGTATTGTATGAGAAATTCTCTATGTCTTCCTGCTCCTTGCCGATAAGTTTGTGCAGGGACTTGAGCGAAGCGGGCGAAGGCACGGAATCATCAACCAGGAATTTATCCCTGTCGTAGAAGAGCCTCCAGAACTTGCGCAGGAAGCGGTTGACGCCGTCTATTCCCTTGGTATCCCAGGGCTTACTCTGCTCCACAGGACCCAGGAACATCTCATAAAGACGCAGGGTATCGGCTCCATAGTTATCGCAGATATCGTCGGGATTAACCACGTTGTACATGCTCTTGCTCATCTTCTCGACAGCCCATCCGCAGATATACTCTCCGTTTTCGAGAACGAACTCGGCGTCGTGGAATTCGGGTCTCCATGCACGGAAGCCGTCCAGATCGAGCCTGTCCGCACGCACAAGGCTGATATCCACATGGATCTCGGTGGTTTCGTATTTATCCTTGAGCCCGTACGACACGAAGGTATTGGTGCCGACTATGCGGTACACGAAACTGGAGCGTCCCTGAATCATTCCCTGGTTTATGAGTTTGCGGAAAGGTTCGTCTTCGCAGACGTAACCGAGGTCGTAAAGGAACTTGTTCCAGAAGCGAGAGTAGATGAGATGCCCGGTGGCATGCTCGGTTCCGCCCACATAAAGGTCCACATTACGCCAGTAAGCGTCCGCCTTTTCGCTCACAAGAGCTTCGTCGTTGTGAGGGTCCATGTACCTGAGGTAGTATGCGCTCGATCCGGCGAAGCCGGGCATGGTACTGGTTTCGAGCGGCCAACCCTTGTATGTCCAGTCTTTCGCACGGGAGAGGGGCGCTTCCCCGCCCTGGGACTTGAACGAACTGATTTCCGGAAGCTCCAGAGGGAGGTCCTTTTCATCCACTGGAGTGGGAATGCCGTCCTTGTAATAGATGGGGAAAGGCTCTCCCCAGTAACGCTGGCGAGAGAAAATGGCGTCGCGAAGACGGTAGTTCGTCTTGCGGCGTCCCAGCCCGTGGGCCTCAACATAATCCTTGGCGGCCTCTATGGCATCCTTTACGTCCATACCGTTGAGGAAACCTGAGTTTATCATCTTACCTTCCTTGGCGTCGAAGCTGTGTTCGCTCACGTCCGCACCCTCTATCAGAGGTATGATGGGAAGGCCGAACTTTTTGGCGAAGGCATAGTCGCGGCTGTCGTGCGCAGGCACCGCCATGATTGCCCCGGTTCCGTAACCGGCAAGCACATATTCCGATATCCAGATGGGTATCTTTTCCCCGGTAAGGGGGTTGATTCCGTATGAACCGGAGAAAACGCCCGTGACGCTGCGTGTTTCGGAAATGCGCTCACGCTCCGTCTTGCGGCGGACCTCCTTCACATAGGCTTCCACGGCCTCCTTGCGATCGGGAGTGGTAAGTTCGTCCACCAGGTCGCTCTCCGGAGCCAGAACCATGAAGGTAACCCCGAAGACGGTATCGGCCCGGGTCGTAAAGATGGTTATCGGTTTGTGGACATCGCCACAGACGGTATCGAATACCATCTCGGTACCCTCACTGCGACCTATCCAGTTGCGCTGCATCTCCTTCAGGGAGTCGGTCCAGTCCAGACGCTCCAGGCTCTCCAGCAGGCGCCCGGCATAAGCCGATACGCGGAGCTGCCACTGTGTCATCTTCTTCTGTTCGACAGGGAATCCCCCACGGACGGAAAGTCCGTCCTTGACCTCGTCGTTGGCAAGTACGGTTCCAAGCCCTTCGCACCAGTTGACGGATGTCTCGCCCTGATAGGCTATGCGGTAGCGCATCAGGATATCCGACTTTTCCTTTTCGGATGCCGACTTCCATTCCTCGGGAGTGACTCCGTCGTAACCTTCGGTTTCGAAGCGGTGTATAAGCTCTTCGATGGGACGTGCCTTGTCCTGCTGAGGATCATACCAGCTTCCGAACATCTTGAGAAAGGCCCACTGCGTCCACTTGTAATAATCGGGATCGCAGGTGCGGAATGAACGGTCCCAGTCGAAAGAGAATCCTATCCTGTCGAGCTGGCTGCGATAACGCGCCACGTTTGCCGCAGTCGTCTTTTCCGGGTGCTGGCCGGTCTGGATAGCATATTGTTCCGCGGGCAGGCCGAAGGCGTCGTAACCCATGGGATGAAGCACATTGAAGCCCTTCAGACGCTTGTACCGCGCATAAATGTCGCTTGCAATGTAACCCAGGGGGTGACCTACGTGAAGTCCCGCGCCGGAAGGGTACGGGAACATATCCAGAACATAATACTTGGGCTTGGAAGGATCTTCCACAGTTTTGTAAACCTTGTTGTCAGCCCACCACTTCTGCCACCTCTGCTCAATGGCCCGGAAATCGTAATCCATATATCGTTATTTCTTTTTCTTCAGTCGGAACTCGACGTACAGCGACAGCTCACTGCGAACCTTGCGCCCTTCGACGCGGCCAGGCTTCCAGTCGGGTGAAGCCTCTATCACCCTCACCGCCTCCGCGTCCAGCAGCGGATGCACTCCCTTTACTACCGAAACATCGGTAACCTTTCCCTCCTCGTCGATCACGAAATTCACAAGGACCTTGCCCTGGATACCGTTCTCGACAGCTGCAGAAGGATATTTCATATAAACGTACACCCAGCGCACAAGGAAACTGCGCGGATCTGAACTTCCGAAGAACGTAGGCTTGGTATCGCAGTCCTGGAACGGCACGGTCTCACCGTGTATCTGCCTCTTCGCATCCTCCATGGGATCGAAGGCTGGAGCCTCGGAAGCCGAAGCCAGAGACATTACGAAATTGCATATATACTCGGTCTGCCTCGCGATCTCGCCATATTCCACTGCATCCGTCGCAGGACGCGAGGACCATCCCGGACCTGCAGTCGTAAAGAAGACGGACGGTATGCCCTTTCCATAGAACGAACGGTGTTCCGAGGGGGCAGGTTCCGATGTAACCAGTTCCGGACGTGCAGGCTGGAGGGTGGAGTTAAGGGCTTCGACCATCCTGTTGAGGTCAGCATTTGAAGCCGTATAAGCACGGAATCCGGTAGAAGGCGAACTGAAGAGATCGAGATTCACCATGGCATCGACGCAGTCACCGGCCGTAAACGCACGGTTGATGAAGTACCACGAACCCGCGTTGGTCTCGGATGAGCCTCCGAAGGCTGCCAGGACGACAGACCGCCTGAGAAGGGCACTGTTGGTCGAGAGCCTGCGGGAGAGTTCCAGAAGCACTGCAAGCCCTTCGGCATTGCCGGCATCCATACGGGCGCCTACGACGATATATCTGTCCTTGAGGCTGCGGTCATAACCGGAGATGCATCCGCATACGTTGCGGAAAACAGCCGTATCGCCACTGCTGCGGCGTATCCCGAAAGAACGGTAGTCGGCTCCGTCGAACATGTCGGGGCCGGCCTGTCTCAAAACGGAATCGATATAATCAGCGAGGATGTCCGGCGAAGCGGCAGCGCGGATTGCAGCTGCGTCCTGTCTGATACGCAGCGCATCCTCCCCCTCATACAGTTCGGCATAACCCTGTGCGGAAGCCGCAAAGGGAAGAAGAACCATAAATATCAGCAGCAGCCTTTTAACCATCCTGTTATTCGTTCACAAGTATCCACACGTCCTTGGGGCAGAAAGCCTCGGCCTTTACCTTCTGGAGGGCTTCCCACATCTTCTCGAGGGAATCCTCTCCGCTGACACCCACCGCGGTGAATCCGTTTCCGTAGGGTATCCGTACTACCTCGTAACCCTTGTCGGCAATACGGGACGCGAGCCAGGCGGCGTTGTCGGCATTCGCGAAAGCTCCCGCCATGATGTAATAGCGGTGCTTGAGCCCGGATGCCGTAGCTCCCCTCAGGCTGCCCAGATCCAGGAACATCTCTCCGCTCTGGCGTATGCGGTCCAGCATTTCCAGGGAATCGGCCAGGGCCTTCTCCACGAGTTTGAGCGAATCAAGCCTGGCCTGGTAGGCCTCCTGCTCGAGGCGTATCACTTCGCGCTTGGCCTCGATATCCTTCGAGGTAGGTCTGCCGGCGAGACGGCGGAACGCATCGCACGAACCCAGCAGCAGGACCGAGACCGTAAGGGCGCATATGATGAGGGGACGTGTCATAATCTGCAAATTTAATAAAAAACGGCTATTCCGCGCTTTCAAAAGCCTTTACTATTTTACTCACAAGAGGGTGACGGACTATGTCGGCGGCATCGAAGCGTATGGTCTCCACTCCCCTTAATCCCCCGATTAAATCTATCCCCCGAAGCAAGCCCGAATCCTCCTTGTGCGGAAGGTCCACCTGGGTGGCGTCGCCGGTTACTATGAACTTGGCGTAGGAGCCCATGCGCGTGAGGAACATCTTCAGCTGCCCCAGATTGGTATTCTGCGCCTCGTCCAGTATCACGCATGCACGGTCGAGGGTACGGCCACGCATATAAGCCAGAGGGGCAATCTGGATAGTGCCGGAAGCCATGAAGTCCTGCAGTTTCTTTGCCGGAATCATGTCGCCCAGGGCATCGTAGAGGGGCTGTAGATAGGGATCCAGTTTGTCCTTGAGATCTCCGGGAAGGAAGCCCAGCCTTTCCCCCGCCTCAACGGCGGGACGGGTGAGTATTATCCGGCGTATCTCCCTGTTCTTGAGGGCGCGCACCGCGAGGGCTATTGCTATATATGTCTTTCCGGTTCCCGCAGGCCCGACGGCAAAGACCAGGTCGTTATTGAAATAGGCCTTCACCATCTTCTCCTGATTGGCGTTGCGGGCGCGTATGGGACGGCCGTCAGTCGTATGGACTATGATGGCGTTGCCGTGTTCGGCGAGGGTCCTGGAAGTGTCGCTCCCGGTAAAGATGTCCTCGACATCATAAACCGTCAGGTTAAGCTTACGGTGCCTGAGGCCCACAAGCTGCTCGAAGCGGCGCTCGAAATCCTCTATCTGCTCCTGTTCCCCCTCAAGTATTATGTCCGTTCCGCGGTCGCTGACCTTCAGGGCCGGATAATACGTGCAGAACTCGTTGAGTATGCGGTTGCCGGCCCCGAGTATTTCCACGGGGTCCGTTGCATTGAGTCTTATGGTCTTTTTCATAGAGCAAAATGCACCGTGTCCGAAGAATCGGCCGGTGCAAAAAGTCATGGAAGGATGGTTGGCACGCTCAGTTTCCTGCGGCTATGGCACTATACTTTTCGTACTTGGCCTGATACTCAGGATCGGTACGGAAACGGAAACAGGCGTTCTTGAGGTACTCGGCCACGCTGGTGCGTATGCTGTTGTCCTTGGTAATCTCGACAACCTTCTCGAAAGGAATGATGCAGGCCTTGAGGTTCTCCTCGAACTCCGATACCAGGGCCATGTACTTGGTGTCGTCCATCTCGTAGGAAGCCTTTTCCTGCAGGTCTACCGCACGGTTGTAGAGATAAACACCCTTGCCGATGTAGCCGAATTCATATTCAGGATTGATCTCAGAGCACTTGTCATAGGCGGCGAAGGCCTCTTCCACCTGAGGAGGATCCATCTTGAGACGGATGTCACCTTCCACATACCAGAGCGAAGCGTTGGTGGGCTCGTTCTGCTTGGCTACGTCCAGGAGCTCGAAGAGCCTGTCGGTGCCGGTACCGGCGGTGATGTAGTAATTGATGAGACCTACCAGGATGCTCTGGCTCTTGGGGAACATCACGAAGCCGTCCTCCAGATATTTGACGGAGGCTTCCTTGTCGCCCTTCTTATCGGCTATCTCGGAAAGCTTTGCGAACACTTCCCCGTCCTCGGCATAATATCCGAGTTCGGCGCAGCGGTCGAACATTACCTTGGACCTGTCGATGTCGTTGACCATCCATGCGGTAAGGCCGGCATTGTAGATGGAGTTGGAGTCGATCGCGGCCTTGGGCTCGGCGGCACTTGCCTCGGCGGCAAGTTCGAAGTACTTTGAAGCCAGGGCGAAATCGCCGAGAGTATAGGCGTTGTAGGCGTCGTCGACAAAGTGCTGCTGGATTATCTCCTCTGCAGCGATGATATCCTTGGTCTTCTTGTGGTTGACGTCCTTCTCATAAGCCATCTTGTATGCATCGAGCGCAAGTTGGAGTGCGTCTTCGATAACAGGCTTGGTGATGACTATCATCTGGAGCTGACCGTTGGGATTGAAGTAATAGTCGGCGGTGGGATAGTGCATAAGGGCGAAAACGCTGCCGGAAATCTCAACGGCTCCGGCATCTTCGCCTTTGACCTTACCCATGACTATCTGGAGTTCGGGCTTGGTAGCTCCGATCCATCCGTTACCCTGGGCTGCATTATATGCATCGCAGTAGGCCTGGCCAAGCTTGATCCACGTTACGGGGTTGGCCGCCTTCTTGGGGTTCTCGGTGGCCGCCTTGGCGGACTGCACCTGTGCCTTTGCCGAATCAGGGGTCTTTACCGCCTGCTGGGCTCCGGCGAACTGGAACGCTGCAAGGAGCGCAATTGCCAAAATAATTCTTTTCATATCAAAAAATTTTAATTGTTATCATCACTTGCAACCGGAGCTTCTGCACTTTCCGTGCCATCAGCTTCATCGTCGCCGTGCGCCACCACCGAAACGGCGGCAATCGAATCGCCCTCGCGCAGGTTGATGAGCTTCACTCCCTGCGTTACACGGCCGGACACCTTGACGTCCTCCACGGCCAGCCTGATGGTGAGGCCGGACTGGGTGATTATCATGAGGTCGTTGGCAGCTGTAACGTTCTTAATGGCCACAACGTTTCCGGTACGATCGGTAATGTTGAGCGTCTTGACACCCTTGCTTCCGCGGGCGGTGAGACGGTAATCTTCAGGATTGGAGCGTTTGCCAAGACCATTCTCCGAAAGTACCAGCACGGTGTGATCGGCAGCATCTTCCGCATGAGGATCGTAGGTTATGACGCCGACTACCGCATCGCCTTCGCCGAGAGTAATGCCCCTCACTCCGGAAGCACCGCGTCCGAGGGCGCGGAGATCGGATTCCTCGAAGCGTACGCAGCGGCCGTCGCGGGCAGCAATCATTATCTGCTCGTCACCCTTCGTGAGAACCGCATCGAGAAGCTCATCTCCCTCCCTTATCGTGAGGGCTATGATACCCTTGTTGCGGCTGCGCTTGTTGGAGTAATCGGTAAGGGTAGTCTTCTTGATCACGCCCTTGCGGGTGACAAGCGTCACGAAGTGGCTCTCGGTGTATTCCGGGTCATCGATCTTAGCGGCATTGAGATAGGTCTTGATGCTGTCGTCCTGGTCGATGGGAAGGAGGTTCTGAACGGCACGTCCCTTGGAGGCGCGCTGGCCTTCCGGCAGTTCGTAAACCTTGAGCCTGTAGCACATGCCCTTGACTGTGAAGAAGAGCATCGTGGAATGCATGTTGGCCACGTAGATATGCTCTATAAAGTCTTCGTCGCGGGTGCTGCCTCCCTTCTTGCCCACGCCGCCGCGCGCCTGGGTGCGGAACTCGGTGAGCGGTGTGCGCTTGATGTAGCCGAGATGCGAAATGGTTATCACCACGTCTTCGTCGGCGTAGAAATCTTCAGGATTGAACTCCTCGGCACTGAGGGTGATCTCGCTGCGACGGGCGTCGCCGTAACGGGCCTTCATCTCGGCGCATTCGTCCTTGACGATCTGGAGCTGCAGGGCCTCGCTTCCGAGTATTTCGTTGCAGCGGGCGATGAACTTCTCGAGCTCCTCGTATTCAGCCTGCAGTTTGGTACGCTCGAGGCCGGTGAGCTGGCGGAGACGCATCTCCACGATTGCCTGTGCCTGGGCTTCGGTAAAGCCGAAACGGTTTACGAGACCGTCCTTTGCTTCGTCCACGCTGGCTGATGCACGGATGTGGGCGATTATATCGTCGATTATATCGATGGCCTTGAGCAGACCCTCCAGTATGTGCGCGCGCTTCTGGGCCTTGTCGAGCTCGAATTTAGTGCGGCGCACCACGACCTCGTGGCGGAAGTCCACGAACTGGGCTATGATTTCCTTCAGCGACAGCGTCTGGGGGCGACCCTTGACGAGAGCCACGTTATTGATGGCGAAGCTCGACTGCAGGGCCGTGTATTTGAAGAGGGTGTTAAGCACCACGTTGGTGTTGGACCCCTGCTTGACGCGGAAGATGACGCGCACTCCCTCGCGGGAGGTTTCGTCGTTCATATAGGAAATGCCCTCGATCTTCTTGTCCTCGACCATCTGTGCGATGCGCTCGAGCATTTCCTTCTTGTTTACCATGTAAGGAATCTCAGTGACCACTATGGTCTCCTGTCCGCGGTCGTTGACCTCGATATCGGTCTTGGCGCGAATCACTACCCTGCCGCGGCCGGTCGTGTAGGCGTCGATGATGCCCTGACGGCCCATTATGATACCTCCCGTAGGGAAATCGGGCCCCTTGATGTGCTCCATCAGCCCTTCGACGGTAATGTCGGGATCGTCGATGTAGGCGCAGATCGCATCGCAGCACTCTCCGAGATTGTGGGGAGCCATGTTGGTGGCCATACCTACGGCAATACCCGCAGAGCCGTTGAGCAGCAGCAGCGGGAGCTTGGTGGGAAGGACGGTGGGCTCTTCGATGGAGTCGTCGAAGTTAAGGGTCATGTCGACCGTATCCTTGTCGAGGTCGGATATCACGTCCTCCGAAATCTTCTCGAGTTTGGCCTCGGTGTATCGCATTGCGGCGACGGGGTCACCGTCCATGCTACCGAAGTTACCCTGACCGAAAACCAGGGGGTAACGCTGGTTCCAGGGCTGGGCCAGACGGGCCATCGCATCGTAAACGGATGAATCTCCGTGAGGATGGAACTTACCCAGGACCTCTCCCACTATTCGGGCGCATTTCTTGGTCTGTCCGCCAAAGTTCAGGCCGAGTCCGTCCATTCCGAACAGCACCCTCCTCTGAACGGGCTTGAGACCGTCGCGCACGTCGGGAAGAGCTCTGGAAACGATGACCGACATCGAGTAGTCGATGTAGGCGCTCCGCATCTCATGGTCTATCTCCACCGGCTCTATGTAACCGTGAAACTCCTCGGGATTCATTACCTCATTATCCATATTGAATTTCGATAAAAACAGCTATTTATATAAACACGCAAATTTAACAAAATAATTCGATTTATTTACTACTTTTGCAATGTTTTAACTAGAGCGGAATGAAGATTTCCAAAGAGTTCGATTCCATCATCGGTTTTGCCCGCGAAGAGGCCATGCGGACAGGCAGTTACAGCATAGGTACCGACCATCTGCTGCTGGGTCTTCTGCGTCATACCGGCAACGCCGCAAAAGATGCCCTGAGGGAGCTTGGAGTCGATCCCGCGACCTGCAAACGCGATATAGAAGGACGTCTTTTCCACGAGCACAGCATACCTTTCGAGGATACCGACAAGGTACGTCTCGGGGAAGAATCCGGAGCGGCGGTGAGCCTCGCCATAGCAGAAGCGATGGCCGACGGGGCTGAGGAGGCGGGAGCGATCCACCTTCTTCGCGCCATATGCAAGCAGGAAGGCTGCCTCAGCGGTGAATATCTCCGCCGCGCCGGGGTGAATTCCCGCACTATAGCCGGCGTCTGCAGCCCCGCTCCTACCGAAAAGGAAAACGGCCTCAACACGCCTGTAAGCCCGGCCCAGATGGGCAGGCTTCTTTCCGCCATACGGATTAACACCAAAACACCCAGCTGATGAAAAGAGCAATCCTGATTGCAGCCGTCCTCTGCTCCGGCCTGCTTTGCCGCGCCCAGACGATAGAGCCCTCCGCCACCTACCTGTTCGCCCAACGCGACACCTGCAGCCTGTATCTCGACGTTTACGATCCGGCCGAAGGCAGTGACACCACCCTCGACGGAGAGGCCAAACCCACCATACTCTTCGTTTTCGGAGGGGGCTTCATCATGGGCCGCAAGGATTCCCCGAGTTATCTCCCCTGGTTCAAGAAATACACCGAAGACGGCTACAGGGTCGTTTCCATCGATTACCGCCTCGGACTCAAGGGGCAGGGTAAGATAGGCATAGGCAACATAGACGCCATTTACAATGCGGTTGAAATAGGGGTGGAAGACGCCTACAGCGCCACGCTGTTCCTCATCGAAAACGCATCGGCCCTCGGGGTGGATCCTTCCAGAATAGTGCTGAGCGGGTCTTCCGCCGGAGCCATAATCTCGCTTCAGGCAGAATGGCACCTTTGCAACCGCACTCCCCTCGCACAGGTACTGCCGGAAGGGTTCCATTACGCCGGAATCATGTCCTTCGCGGGCGCCGTCTTCTCCCGGGAAGGAAAGGCCCGTTTCAACCGCGAACCCGACCCGGTGCTATTCATGCACGGAACCGACGACAAGGTAGTCCCCTACCGCCAGATTTGGTACTTCCGCAACCGCTTCGCCGGATCAAACGTCCTTTGCAAGACTTTTGTCAAGAAGGGGTGGAATTATAACATCTACCGTTTTGACTCCCGCAGGCACGAGATAGCAAGCGCTTTCACCGAAACCTACGCCGAACAGATCCGCTTCCTGGAGGACAACGTCATACGCGGACAAAAAAGGATCGTCGACGCGACGGTCGACGATCCGGCTATATTCCGCAGCACACTTACTACGAAGGATCTCTACAGCAAGAACTAGGCTGTCAGCTTATCCAGCACCAGTTTTACAAGCTCGCTCACGCGGGCCTTGTAGTCGGTGTTGGCATCCTTGAGGTAACGGTGTGCGATTGCACAGCAGACGGTGATTCCTTCGTGCCCAAGCTTGCGGCACATTCCGGCAAGGGCGGAACCCTCCATCTCGAAGTTGGTAATCTTGTATCCCTTGTACTCGAAACGCTCGAAGTCCTCGAGCATGTTGGGCATCGCAAGGCCCTGTCGGACAACGCGTCCCTGGGGTCCGTAGAATCCAGAGGCGGAAACTGTCATTCCCTTGACGGTGCAGTCCTTGAACAACTCGATCAGTTTTTCGGAGCCGCGGACAAAGTAAGGATCCGGCAGATGCCTGTCCCAGTGGGTGAACTTCTTGAACGCCTCCTCGAAATCGAGCAGGGCTATGCTGTCGCGGCCTTCGTACCAGTTCATGAGACCGTCGCAGCCCACGGAGATATGGCTTAGGATGAAGGACCCTATGGGAATCTCCGGCTGGATGGCCCCGCAGGTACCGATACGCACGATCGTGAGCGTCCTGTGCTCGGGTTTGACCTCGCGGGTTTTGAAGTCGATGTTGGCGAGGGCGTCAAGCTCCGTCATCACGATGTCGATGTTGTCGCAGCCGATGCCGTGCGAAAGGGCGGTCACCCGCTTGCCGTGGTAGAAACCGGTGGCGAAAGCGAATTCGCGCGACTGTCCTTCGGCCTCAATGGATTCGAATAGGGGCTTGAACATCTTCACCCTGTCCGGATCGCCGAAAACGATGACGTTATCGGCCAGCTGCTCGGGTTTCATGTGAATGTGGAACGCAGAACCGTCCGCATTGATGATAAGTTCGGATTCAGGTATTTTCATATCTATTTACCTTTTGTTTCGTTTGGCTGAACGCAGACGGCTGGCGCTGCGCACCAGGAATTCGTCCGCAAGTATTCCCCTCACGGCGAGGACGTCAAGTATTGCCGCAACGACGGGAAAAACCGCCGTCATATCGTACGAGGTCTTGTCGGCAGAGCCGAAGTATGAGACTGCCATCCACGCCTGCAGACCAAGGAGTATGAGCGCCGCCAGGGTGGAAAGCCGCATCTGGAGGGGACGCAGGCGGAAGGTGAGCAGCGCAAGCACCTGGGCCGCGAGCGCCACGCTGAAAAGAACGACGAAAGCCGTCCTGTACGACGCGAAATACATTGCGGCGAGCAGGGCCGACGCAACTGCGAGATATAAGGTCTGTATTCTCTGCCACATGGTTCAACGGGCGTAAAATCTTGCCAGGACGCCGGCCTCATAAGTCTTGGACACCGGTACCGGGGAGATGCCTTCGACATCGAGATCCAGGTAGTACCCGTCCTTTTCCTTACTGAGAACCTGCACGTTGGAAATGTTGATTATATATTTACGGTGACAGCGCACCAGATCGCTGCCGGCGAAACTCTCTTCCACCGTCTTCAGACGGCACCGGAGCATATACTGCCTGACGGCCCCGGAATGGTCTCTGTACCAGACCTTGATGTAGTTGTCGTCCGATTCAATGTAGAAGAGGTTCTTCAGGCGCACGCTGAGCTTGAGCACGCCTTCGTTGTCGGAAAGGGCGATGATCTGGTCGTCCTGGACGTTGTTGGCGCGGTCGCTCACCACCGATTCCATGCTCATCAGGCGGATGGTATTGTCCCTGTCCTGAAGGGCCAGGTAAAGTGCCGCCACGAGGTAAGGCACTCCGACTGCAAGGACAAGGTAGACGAAGGCCGCACGGAATATCAGCCAGGGATCAGACTGGTCGAGGGAGATGAGCCCGGAACGCAGCAGGCTGACCGTAAGGACCGTATAGAGAAGGGCCATGACGGCTATCTCGGCGACGTCCCATGCCGCATACTGAAGGGTAGTGATACCATGCTCGCGGGTAAGCGAATAAAGAATTCTCTTGCTGAAGCCCATCACCATCAGCGACACCACCAGGAACAGGAGTGTATAACCCGTTACGGGGTAGGACGAAATATCGAACCAGATATTGCTGAGGAAGGGCGAAAGCACTATGATGGACACCAGGGCGATGAAAGACGCGAACAGCACTGAAGCGGCAAGCTGGACCTTGCCGAGAAGATATGAAGATATGTTGCTGTTCAATGCCATTTACACGCGTGTGCAATATGCAAATATAAGCATTTTTTACTATCTTTGCCCCACTTTTAAGAGACTATGGACAAAAGGGTGGCAGTAACGGGAATGGGCGTCATTTCCTGCGTAGGAAACGACGTATCCACGTTTTGGAAGAACATCAGCAACGGTGTTTGCGGCATTGACAGCATCACCGAATTCCCCGTCGCTGGGCTTCCGGTTAAGATAGCAGGCAAAATCAAGGATTTTCATCCCGAGAACTACGGGATGGACAAGCCTTTCATACGTAAACAGGCGATGTTCACCATCTTCGCGATGGCGTCCGCCTACCAGGCCATGCAGGATTCCGGGCTCGTCTCCGGCGAAAATATCGAGCCTGCCGAACTTGCCACTTACATCGGATCCGGCGTCGGCGGTTTCGACGTTATAATTCCCGAAGTGTCCAAGTATCTCGAGGAACCCACCGGAAGGTGGATCTCTCCCCTCTTCATACCCACGATGATAGCCAACATGGCCGCCGGACAGGTAGCCATCAAGTTTGGCGCCCAGGGCAGCTGCCTGAATATCCAGACTGCCTGCGCCACGTCGTCACACACAATTGGGGAAGCTTATCGCGCAGTACGCCACGGCTATGCGACCGCTGTCATTGCCGGCGGCTGCGACTTCGCCAGCATTCCGCTCGGACTCGCCGGCTTTGCAAACTGCAAGGCCCTCACCACCGAAGAGGATCCCAAGCGTGCCTGCCTGCCCTTCAGCAAGGACCGCGGAGGTTTCGTGATGGCTGACGGCAGCGCAGTACTTATTCTCGAGGAATGGGATCATGCCGTAGCACGCGGGGCCCATATCTACGCCGAAATGACCGGATACGGGAGCACCTGCGACGCCTACCACGCCACGGCACCCAGGCCGGACGCGAACACCCAGGCCGACTGCATACGCATCGCCATGGAGCAGTCCGGATTCGAAGCCGGCAAGGACATGGTATATATCAACGCCCACGGAACCGGCACCATCCTCAACGACCTCGCCGAAACCAAGGCTATCAAACTGGCCTTCGGCGAAGAGGAAGCCCATAAATGCCACATTTCTTCCACCAAGAGCATGCACGGCCACATGTTCGGAGGAACAGGAGCTGCCGAAGCGGTGGCGACGGTCCTCGCCCTCAAGAACGGCATCATCCCGCCCACTCTCGGTCTGGACAATCCCGATCCCGAATGTGACCTGGACTACACGCCGCTGCACGCGGTGAAGGCTCCCATCACGCTCGGATTAAGCAATTCGTTCGGATTCGGCGGTCACAACGCCTGCATAGCGTTCCGCAAAGTCGATTAATCGCCGGCCTCTTTGAGGCGCTCGGCGTTCTCTGCGACCTGCAACTGGTCTATACACTCGGAGATATCCCCGTCCATGAAGGCGGGAAGGTTGTACATTGTCCAGTTGATACGGTGGTCGGTAACCCTCGACTGAGGGTAGTTGTAGGTGCGGATCTTGGCGGAACGGTCACCCGTGGACACCATGGTCTTGCGCTTGGCGGCGATGCCGTCCAGGTACTTCTGGTGCTCCATGTTATAAAGACGGGTGCGGAGTTCTTCCATGGCCCTTTCGGCGTTCTTGATCTGTGAACGCTCCTCCTGGCACTGCACCACTATTCCGGAAGGGATATGGGTCAGACGCACGGCGGAATATGTGGTGTTGACACCCTGGCCTCCAGGGCCGGATGCGCAGAACAGGTCCTTACGTATGTCGGCGGGGTTGATTTCGATATCGAACTCTCCGGCTTCGGGGAATACTGCAACGGAGGCCGCGGAAGTCTGAATACGGCCCTGGGTCTCGGTCTGGGGCACGCGCTGCACGCGGTGTACGCCGGACTCGTACTTCATTACTCCGTAAACACCATCACCGGAAAGCTTGAAGACGACCTGCTTGTAACCTCCGGAAGTTCCGGGTGCCTGGTCGGTGATCTCCAGTTTCCATCCGCGGGCCTCGGCGAAATGCTGGTACATGCGGAAAAGGTCTCCCGCGAATATGGCAGCCTCGTCTCCCCCGGTACCGCCACGGATTTCCACGAGGGCGTTCTTTCCGTCGTCGGGATCCGCAGGAATGAGCAGGAGCTTGATATTCTGCTCCATGCCGGGAATGGCGGCTTCTATGCTGTTGATTTCCTCCCTCGCCATCTCCTTGAAATCGGGATCGGACTCGTTCATGAACACATCCTTCGCCGAAGCGAGGTTGTCCAGCATCTTCTTATACTCAAGTCCGGCCTTTATGATGGGCTCAAGCTCCTTGTAATCCTTGTTCAGTTGGACGTACTTCTTCATGTCCGACATCACGTCAGGGCTGGAAAGCTGTTCCTGAAGCGATGCGAACTTATCTTGCAGGGAAAGGACCTTGGTAAGGAGGTTATTGTCTGCCATTGTCAGTCTTTAATCTTTTTAATGTAGCAGCGGCGGCGCATGAAGGGCTCGTGCTCGTAACTGTTCCAGATATTCACGGCGCTGTTGCTCTCGATCTGGGGGTTGGAAATAGCCCGGCGCATGCCCACCTTGATGGCCTTGTCCGCCATTTCCTTATAGTAGACGGCCGATACACCGCGGTTCTGCCATTCTGGAACCGCCCCATTGATCATCAGGTCGGTAACCTCGAAGTTGTGCATCGCACGCCAGAGGTGGTACCATCCGAAGGGGAACAGGCGTCCCTTAGCCTTCTGGAGGGCCTTGGATATGGTGGGGAAAGATATGCCGAAGGCGACTATCTCGTCGTTCTCGTCCAGCAGCAGGCAGGATGCCTTATCGTTGATGTAAGGCATGGAATCCTTCGCCTCCTGTTCGATTTCCTTCTCGGTGAAGGGGATGAAGTTGTAAACAGTCTCGGCGAAGCTGTCGCTGTAAAGGCGGAAGAACTTGCGGACCATCTCGGGATCCTTCTTGAGCACGTCGAGGCTCCCGAAATGAAGATTGTAACGCTCCTCAACTATCTTGGCGACGCGACGGGCCTTCTCGGGAACTCCGTGATTGGCCACCATCTCGTACTGCACCCAGTCGCACTCCTTCTCAAAGCCGAGCTGCTCCATGAAGTCGTTGTAGTAGGGGTAGTTGTATATGCAGTTGAACGGCGGAATGTTCTCATAACCCTCCACAAGCATGCCCTGCTTGCCGAGAGTGTTGTAATAGAGCGGGCCATGGATGGTGTCCATGCCCTGTTCCTTCGCCCAGGCCTCGGCAGTTTCGATGAGCAGGCGGGCTACCCGTATATCCTTAATGGTGTCGAACCATCCGAAACGGACGCATTTCTTGTCATAGCGCTCGTTGTAGCGGGGATTAATCATCGCACTGATGCGCCCCACCACCTTGCCGCCGTCGATGGCGAGCCAGAGTTTGTGGGTACAGTACTCGAGGGCCGCATCCGAAGTAAGGTTGCGCACCTCCTGTGTGTGGAGGGCGGGAACATACTGCGGACAACCCTTGTAAAGAGTATCGGGGAAACGGACGAAACGAATCAGATCCTTTGCATCGCGAACCTCGGCAATCCTTAATTCTGCCATATCACTGCCAACTTTGGTTTTAGTACAGAATGCAAAGATAATCAATTTTATTTTACCCAGTGCCAGTGGGGGCCGAAGCGCTCGAAGGCGGCGCGGTCGAGTGCTTCGCGGTCGTCGGGATGAGCTATGGAGATAAGGAGCCTTGCCCTTTCCTGGAGAGATTTGCCATAGAGATCCACGGCTCCGTACTCGGTCACGATCCAGTGAGCGTCGGCGCGCGGCGTAACTACACCCGCACCGGGATTCAGCACGGGAACTATCTTGTTCTTACCCTTGTTCGTGCGGGACGCAAATGCCGTAATGCTCTTGCCTCCCTCGCTCATGACGGCTCCGCGAACGAACTCAACCTGTCCCCCGGTTCCGGAGAAGATGCGGGTACCTATGCTGTCCGCGCTGATCTGGCCGGTCAGATCCACCTCCGTGGCGGAGTTGATGGCCTTCATATGGGGATTCTGCGCTATCACAAACGGATTGTTGACATACTTTATGTCGCGCATCAGCACGTCCGGATTGTGGTCGATGAAGCTGTAAACATCCTGTGAACCCAGGAGGAAGGAAGCAACCACCTTGCCCGTATCTATCTTCTTGCAGCGGCCGTTGATAACGCCTTTCTTGATGAGTCTCAGCAGACCGTCCGCGAACATCTCGGTATGCAGGCCGAGGTTCTTATGGCCGTCGAGCTGTGCCGCAAGGGCGTTCGGCAGGGCGCCGATTCCCATCTGTATGCAGTCGCCGTCCTCCACGAGCGCAGCGCAGTTCTTTCCTATCAGCACTTCGGTGGGAGTAGGCTCGGCGAAGTTGGCCGTCACCAGCGGAGTGTCGTCCTTCACCAGATAATCGAACTGGTCCAGACTCAGAAGATCGCCGTAGGCATAGGGGACGTTGGGATTCACCACGCCTATAACCAGGTCGGCACTCTCCACGGCAGCCACGGAACAGTCTACTGACGTGCCCAGCGACACTCTCCCCTGCTCGTCCGGAAGTGACACCTGCACAAGGGCCGCTCCCAGCTTGATGTGGCCTTCGCGATAGAGCTTCTGGCTCTCCCCGAGATGAACCGGCAGATAATCCGCCCATCCGGCGTTGACATTCGGCCGTACGTTGGGTCCCACGAAGAATCCCTGCTCGAAGAAGATGCCCGCATAGCGTTCCTCACTGTACGGAGCCGGTCCTTCTGTGTGGAAGTGGTGGAACTGAAGGCCCTTCACATCACCGGCGTCCGCCCTGCGGCACAAAGCCTGAATGAGGATGTGCGGCACGCTGGCTACGCTGCTGAGATGCACGTGGCAATTGGAAGGGATGTGGCTGACGGCCTCGTCGGCGCTGACGTATTTAATCTGCTTCATCTGGTATATGATCGGTCCCGCAAAGATACTTAAAAATACTTATCTTTGCAGCCTATGCATACAAAGGAAGATAAGATTGCGGCCTTCGCCCGTGCCCTTGAAGTGATGGATACGCTCCGCGAGAAGTGCCCCTGGAACCATGCCCAGACGAACGAGTCGCTCAGACCCCTCACAATCGAGGAAGTTTACGAACTTTCCGACGCCGTCCTCGACGGGGGCGGGGCTTCCCTCTGCAAGGAAGTCGGCGACCTGGCGCTGCACGTTCTCTTCTATGCTAAAGTTGCCGAAGAAAAAGGTGAATACGACATCGCCGACGTGCTGAACGGGATGTGCGAGAAGATGATTTTCCGTCATCCGCATGTGTTCGGAGATGCCAGCGGCAGGACCATGAGCGCCGAGGAGGTAGCAAAGGCATGGGAACTCCGCAAGAAGAAGGAGCGCGCCGGCAAGACCATACTCGAGGGTGTGCCGAAGAGCTGCGAACCGCTTCAGAAGGCTTTCATCCTTCAGGACAAGGCATCCGCCGTGGGTTTCGACTGGGAGCATCCGGATGACGTGTGGCCGAAGGTGGAAGAAGAAATAGGCGAAGCCAAGGAGGCGGTAGGCATCAAGGTTAAGAAGGCCCCCGGCCGCAGCGGCAGTTCCGAGGTGAGCGCCGCCCACGCGGAAGAGGAATTCGGCGACGCCCTGTTCGCCCTGGTAAACGCTTCCCGCATGTACGGAATCGACCCCTCCGTGGCCCTCAGGAAGGCCTGTGATAAATTCCAGCGCCGCTTTACCTACATGGAGACCGAAGCGTCGAAGCGCGGCCTCGACCTCGGAAAAATGACCCTCGCCGAGATGGACGCAATCTGGGACGAGGGAAAGGCGAAGGGATTATAACCTATCGTTTGAAACGACTGATGAGGCAGTAAACGACTATACTGCTAACGGACACCCCGGTCATTACCCATGGGATAATGCTCTGGGGCAGGTGGAATCCTATTTTATCTACGCAGATGTAAGTGACACAGATACCCGTCATGAACGCGGCGGGAAGCAGCGTCACCAGGACCTTTGCACCCTTTCCGGAAACGGTTAACCAGGCAGTGGCTGCCCAGAGCGCGAAGCAGGCAAGAGTCTGGTTGGCCCATCCGAAGTAGCGCCAGATGGTATTGAATCCGTTGCTGTCGGCTACGTTATACCAGAGCAGCAGCGATGCCGCGGCGAACAACGGAATAGCTATCACAAGTCTCTTGGTATGTTGCTTCTGCTCCATGTGCAGGAAGTCGGCAATGATCAGTCGAGCACTGCGGAAGGCGGTGTCGCCGCTGGTGATGGGAGCCGCCACAACTCCGAGTATGGCGAGTATGCCTCCCAGCAGTCCCAGCCAGCCCTCACTGACTTTGGTCACCACGGTAGGGGCCGCGGCGCTTATATCCGAACC
>CAMHTE010000010.1 GCA_946187975.1 uncultured Bacteroidales bacterium
AGGAGGAGTGACCTCAGTATTCCCCGGCTCATCGGGCCCTACGTCGGTTGATGAGCATGCGGCAAAGGCAAACAGAGCCAGAAGGATAGTCAGGATCTTTAATTTCATGCCGGCAATATAGCAATTATTTTTTTACTCGGCGGTAACTGGCACTCCACCGGCGTTCACCCATGACTTAAGGGTATACTCCGTATGGGCTGTGGCCCAGGTGTTGAGGGCACCGATTACCGTGCTGCCGTCAATGAACTCGGCCGCTTCGTGGGCAGTGTTGTTGCTCAGCACCACGCTGGCACCTGCCACTCCGATTCCGAGTTCTCCCGAAATATAGTGGCAGTCGGAAACGCTAATGACGGCACTGTCGGGCAGTTTTCCGTAAAGCGCACCCACCTGGGTGGCGGAAGAACCTACGGATCCAGCGAGCATGATGTCGTTCATAACCGTGCTGGTCACGCAGTTGAGGAACTGCAGCGCACCGGCTGAAGACACGGAAGCGTAACCTATGAGGCCTCCCAGCGAAGGATGGCTCATCGCGAGGTCGCACACGAATCCTCCTGCACTTACATGCGTGTAGCAGTTGACCACATATCCCTTGCTGCCGGAATCGCTGAAACGGGCCCATCCGAACATTCCGCCGGCCATGCTGTCACCCTTGGTGGGATCGCCTCCGGTATCGCACGCTGTGGCGCGGATAATGCCTGAACGTACTCCGCTGTTGAGTATCTGCAGAACACCATTGGAATCAGGATAAGCATATCCGATTATACCGGCTACGCTGTAGGTACCGCGCACTTCGACATTGTCGATGAAGCAGTTATCAATAGTGTTGCTTCCACCGCTCTTGCAGATTGCGCGTCCGATGATACCGCCTGCTCCGTCTCCCGAAGCAATCACCTTGGAAGATCCCTTGAACGAGCAGTTCTTGATGGTGCCCACATCCAACCAGCCGCAAATACCACCTATGTTCTGCACGCCAGAAACCGTTGTTTCTCCGACTACGGTGCAATTGTTGAGGGTGGAATTGTTGACCTTGATGTATCCGATTATTCCTCCGATGCAGTTCTTAACGCCGCTGATGGTGGATCCGCTCACAGAGCATCCGGTGGCCGTGGAACCCTGGAACAGGCCTACGATTCCTCCGGCATAGCTCGTACCGGAAGTTACGGTGGAATTGCTGACGGTGCAGGATTCGATACTGCTTCCACTTACCACCCATCCGGCGATGGCTCCGACGTCTTCGGAACTGCAGCTCAGCTTTGCACCGGTAGCGCTGCAATTCGAGATGCTGCCTGCATCGAGCTTACCCACGATGCCGCCAATCTCATTGGCAGCAGTGACTTCCGCCCCGGCAAGCAGGCTGCAGGAAGAAATGGCTGTGCCGTTATGCGCATAGGCCACTATGCCTGCAGCATAGTTCTTCGTGTTGGACACCTTTCCGCCCATCATAGAGCAGGAACTGATGCTTCCGCCTACGGCTTCTCCGATTATACCGCCAACCATGTTGGCCGTCGCGGTCAGGTCACCTCCCACGAAGTGGCAGTCGGAAACGGTGCAGTTGTTGGCGTAGCCTATAATTCCGCCCGTGCGGACCAACGCTCCGGTATTGACACGGCCGTCAACCTTGAGGTGGCTGACAGTGGCGCCGTCGGCATATCCGAACACTCCGCTTGCAGGATTGTCGGAATCGGTACCGGCAGTGCTCAAACCGGCGATCTTGAAGCTACCTCCGTCGTAGTTACCCTTGAACGGCTGGGCGACGAGATTGCCAACGGGCACAAAGTCCAGTCCGGTCATATCAATATCAACGGTCTGGCGGTAGTACTTGTTGGCATATTCCTCATAAGTCGCGGCTGCATTCAAAACATTCGAGAGATAAAGGAGATTCTCCGAACTTGCGATGAGGTAAGGAGCCTCCGATGTACCGCTGCCCTCGAACTTGACTGCGGTTGAACCGCCGACCTCAAGCTGGGCCACGGGCATCTTGACCACCTTGCCGCGGACTATGGAATTGTCTTTTTCGGAATATACGCGTCCGACCTCCTTGCCTTCGGCATCGAAAGCCTTCAGCACGAAACCGCTCTTGAGGGAGCCTTCCGGAAGGATAAAGTAGAAATCGTAAGGAGTGGTGGCATCCATGGTGACGGAACCCTCCAGCGAGATCTTGTTGCGAGTGCCGAGGTCGTTGGACATGGCGACGGACTCAATATCCTTTGCATCATAGTTCGGGGTAACGGTGCAGGTTCCCCACAGGGCGTTAGCGGAGGTTATATCGGTAAGCTCAAATCGGCTGACCTGCTCACCGGCACCCTTCAGACTGAACTTGATGGCGCCGAAAAGGTATTTCATCGCAAATCCCTTGCTTCCGTCGGCCCAGAAAGCCGCGGCTGCATTCGCCTGTGCGGGACAGTCGTCCTTTACGAGCGGACGCGACTGGGGAATCTCCAGCATCACCTTATCGTTGTTGGAACCGTCGATTACCGCTGCGTACGGATAAACCGCGGCCAGTTTGCCGTCGGCGCGTAAACGTCCGGTAAACTTGGCGGTATGACCGTCGGAACTGATATCGGCCGCAGAGGTACTGAAGCTGCTGCCCCTCTCCCACATGGGCTGGGTGCTGCTGCGGACCCAGATGCAGTCCTCTTCCTGCCACCTGGTCTCGGTATATGTATCGAAATCACCGGTAAAGTGAATGCGGCTTCCGGGCACGCCTATGCCGCCCTCGAGCGTAAGGAGTCCGGTATCTTCCGAGGTCTCCTGAATGGCCTTTTCCTTTTCACAGGCTGCCAGCACCAGAGCCGCCGACAGCATAATGGAAATAATATATCCTGTTTTCATCACCATTGTCCGTTAAGGTTTTCGAAATTGTTGATGGATCCGTCTTCGGCTTCATTGTAGGGAGCCTCAAGCCATGAACCCAGTTCATTGTAGATCTTTTCCGCGATAAACTTCATAGCCTTGGCGGAATAGTGGTCGCTGCAGTTCTTGCGGAGATCACCCGTCTTGGTTACGGAACTCCAGTCGAGGTCGTGCTTGGGCATGTTGGGCTGGTAACCCTGCATCAGATATTCGAAGTTCCATCCGAAGTCGTTGAAACCGTTGACCGCATAAAGGTCGACCGCACGGCAGTTATTGTAGTGCGCAGCTATGTGCAGGAGCGATTCCTCAACGTCGGGGGTGAGGGTATCGTGAATCAGCACCACTATCTTAACGTGAGGATACTGGAGCGTCATCATGCGGACAAGCTTCAGGTACGCCTCCACGAAGGTGGCATCAGGAAGGGCCTTTGCCTCGTCGAGCGTCTTGGCGGCATCGGCTACAGCATAGGCTGCGTTCATTGCCGCATCGCCGGGACGATGAACCTCTCCCGAAGGATAACGTATCAACTGCTGGGAACCAAGTATATTGTAAATACCGTGGGCCCAGTCGTTCGCTCCGCCGTTGATAATGATGATATCGGGCGAACCCATTCCGCCGTTCTCGATATAACGGGCGCAGAAGTCCTGACCGTACCAGTACTGATCCGACTTGGCAGTATCCGTGCAACGCGTGACCGCCGTGCCGGAGAATGCCAGGTTGGTATCCCATACGGCATTCTTGAGATAATCATACGTGAGCATGTACCAGTAGGTCTGGGCCACGCTGGTAACATTGCCGTCGCTGGTAGGATAATGGCAGCGATAGCCGTTGGAAGCCTTCGAAGAATGGTAGTTGTGAGGGGTGTACCCGTTGAAGGTCGAAAGGGAATCCCCTATCAAGCTGACACGCAGGGGGCGCTTCTTTCCGATGGAAGGATTCGACGCCATCCCTTCGAGGACGGGGCATCCGTCAGCACCGGCGACCCAGTTCTTGAGAACGAAAGGACCGGCATATGCCGTCTTGAAGGCGTTGAGTTTTGCAAGGAGGGTGCCGTCCGTAAGGGCAAGGGTTCCGACAGGTTCCACGTTCGTAAGGGTGGTGGTCCCGGAAGCCTTTCCGAGGGCCTCGAATCCGGCGCTGTAATAAACGTCAGAGATGTGCAGCGTATTCGGAAGTCCCACAATGGCACCGTAGTTATAATATCCCGAAGGGAAGTCCAGCTTGCCGTTGAGAACGGCCCTGGCCGGATTGATCGTAGTATAGCAACCGGTGATATTGACGGAAGCGTTGGCTCCGCCCTGCTCGCCTATGAATCCTCCGAGGTCCATTTCCTTGGCCTGGGGGAAGTCGCAGCGCATCTCGGCGGGATCGCTGAAGCAGTTGACGATATTGAGCGTAGAGGCGGTGCTGCCCATGCGGGCCCATGCCACTATTCCGCCAATCATCGTCCATTTGCCTGAAGCATATCCGGCTTCCACGATCTGACCGCCTATGAAAGCGCAGTTGGTAACATTCAGGATAGAACCGTCGACTGTAGGGTTATACTCACCTACTATTCCACCGACGGTATAACTTGCTGCCACGTCGCCATAGACCACACATCCGTCGATATTGACTTCCTGTTTCGTGTTCTTCCAATAAACATATCCAGCAATGCCGCCGGTCTGGTCCATACCTGTGCGGATATTGGAAAGGGAACCCACGACGCAGTCCTTGATACTGCCGTTCTGTATCCATCCGATAATGCCTCCGGCACCGGGATAGCGGCAGGCAACGCTGCTCTGGACCTCGCAGTTGGAGATGGTTCCGCCGTTGAGCATTTCGCCGGCGACGCCTCCCACGTAGTAGTTGTTTCCGGTAACGGCCGAGCCTTCCAGCACACGGCAGGCATTGACGGTACCGTTATTAATCTGTCCCGCTATGCCTCCGAGCTGTTCACCGGCGGAGGTAACCTCACCCTTGAAAGTACAGTTGCTCAGGGTGGCGTTCCCGATATAACCGGCTATGCCTCCGACGCAGGAGACCACCGTCACACCCTGGAAGTCGCCATAATCCTCATTCTGGATAAAGCCCTCGAAGGAACAGTCGCTTACGCTACCTCCGTCGAGATAACCGACAATACCGCCGCAGGCGCATTTTGCAAAGTGAACACGCGCGTTGACGGAGATGTTCTGTATGGTCGAAGAAGCAGCCTGTCCGGCCAGCACGCCCTGCATGCCTGCCTTGCCGTTGTTGGTATAACCGTCTATCTTAAGGTCTTTTACCGTTGCATTGGAGATATATCCGAAGAGTCCTGCCGCTCCGTCCTTCGCAGGTGTGGGCGAAAGGTTGCTTATGGTATGGTTTCCTCCGTCGAACACTCCGGAGAAGGCCGTTGCGGAACTCTTGCCAATCACTTCCATGGCAACTCCGTTCATGTCGATATCCGCCGTCTGGAGGTAGTGCCTGGACGCATATACGTTGTGATCCGCGCCGTTGCAGAGTTCTGCAAGCAACGCGAGATCCTCAGCCGTAGAGATCAGGTTGGGATCGGCCGCCGTACCGCTGCCGCCGCTGAACGGAGGCTGCTCGACAGTGACGGGCATCAGGCCGTTAGCCTGCATCACGCAGGGCTGAGACGACTCAATCGTTCCGGTGATCTGTCCGTTGGCGTCATAGAGATTCAAGGTAAAGCCGCGTGCGAAAGCACCTGCAGGCACCACGAAGTAAAGATCGGATGCCGTGCTCGAGAGCTTAATGCCTTCTACGCAATTGAGAATAAGCTTGTTGCGCTTTGCCGACTCATTCGACCAGTTAAGCGATTCAAACCCCGAGCCGTCCTTTTCGACAGTCAGGGTGCACTTACCCCAGAGGGGGAAGGATTCGTCTTTGTCTATGAGTTCCACCCGGCTTACGCTGACGTGTCCCTTAAGACTGAGTTTCAGCGCTCCGGCAAGTCCCTGGAACAACACATCCTCACCGCTCTTCCAGAGGGCTGCGGCGAAATTGGCGTTGTGACCGAAGCTATTATCTTTCCAGCTCTGCTCTTCCGGGATATTGAGAACTATTGTCCTGTTGTCGGAAGAAGCATCCACGACAGACCAAGGATAAACTGCCACGTACGGTCCGGCATCGAGGGTTTCGCCGGAGAACAGAGCGAGTTTACCTCCCTCATAGAGGCAGGAGGCGTTAGTCGTGAATTTTGCACCGGGTTTGCCGGCCTTCAATTTGGCGGAACGGACCCAAATCTGGTCTGAAGCTTCCCAGAGAATGGGGAATGCTCCTGATTCCTCCTGGCCCAGGACCGTGCGCGTAGAGGCATGGCGGACCGAAAGCATTACCTGCCCACTCTTGGGAGCCGGAGCGGGAGTCTCTTTTTTACATCCCGACAGCATGAGCGCCGCAAGCAGGCAAATGCCATAAAAATGAATCTTAGTCATGAAATAAAACTTGTTTATTAATTGTTAGTGTATTTATGTAAGACGTATTTTTTATACAATAACCATTGCAGGAAGAAGATTAAACACATAAACAAAAGCGCATAAACCAATGAAGTGAACTCATTTGCGCTAAAGTATTTGCCGGGAATCCAGCCCGTCCAGCGGAAGGTCTTTGCTATAAGGCCGCTGAAAACGAAAGCAGGCAGGGCCCGGGTTCCCATAATAATGGCGGGATTAAATATCTTCTCCCATCGAAGCACTTCCGTAAGATACATTACGATGGCAAGGGCAACGGTTGCCCAGCCTCCTGCATACAATACGTAGGAAGCCGACCACAGCGGCTTGCAGATAGGAATCCATATACCCAGAACACGTCCGGCCGCAACCAGGGACAGCCCCGCGACAAACAGTTTTGCAACTGTTCCGACTGGAGATGTCAGGTCCGAAGGGTTGACTGCATGGCGTCTTGTGGATTTACGCACGAACAATCCGACCAGGAAGCCAAGGATGACGGTGCACGAGCAGGTAAGGGTGCCCAGGGGCCCTTCCGGATCGAAGGGAATCCCGTATCCGTGATATATGTGGGCATCCCCCGCAATTGCAAGGTCTATGCGCCGGGACACGTTCCCTTCGAGCGTAAGCGCTCCCGGTTCCTGTCCGAAGGCAAGCAGCACTCCGGTATAAAGCACGAAAAGCCCGAGTACCGCCAGTATCAGTTTTTTAGGATCCTTGCGCAGGGCGAGGATGATGAAACCGCCCAGAACATAGCTCATCGCTATACGCTGGAGCACTCCGAAGATGCGGAGATGCCCGAGGTTATTGAAGGGGTACATATTGAGAAGAAGTCCAACCACAAAGAGTTCCAGCCCCCTTTTTAGCAGTTTACCCGCAGCCGGGAGGGTCAGGGAGTCGTGCTTCGACAGCGAGAAGGCCATGGCGCAACCCGCGCAGAATACAAAAAACGGGAACACCAGGTCGGTAGGTGTACAGCCTATCCATTTTGCATGTCGCAACGGGGCATAGACCTTGGCCCATGTTCCGGGATTGTTGACTATGCACATAAACGCAACGGTAAGGCCGCGCAATATGTCGAGGGCGACGAAACGGGACTTCATTATCAGAAGATTGATTCCAACAGGGCGGCCAGCCTGTAGCCGGCGTTACGTATCTGCTTATAGAGTATGGGACGGACCTGAGTGGCGAATGAATCTGGAAGCACCCGGTCTTCGGGGACCATCTCATAGGCCGGCAGGCATGTGGCCGCGCTGTCCGATACCCAGTCCCAGATGTCTCCTTTAGTAATCTCCTTGATCTCCCGCTTAGTTGCGGTATCGGTCATTGCGGCTCCGTCGGAAATGCCGTAGATGCCGTTTCCCGCAAAAACAGTATAGTCCCAGAAATAATGGTAACGTATGTTCTCTCCCCTGTACTGTACCTGGAAGCGGCCTCCGACGTCGTTGCGTCCGTCGAAGAAAACATGCCCCGGGCAGTGTATATCGCCCATCAGGTGTATGATGAACACCAACTTGCGGTAACGCTCCTCGGGATCCATGGAATCGCCCCTGTCGTGGAGTTCCTTCGCCCAACGCTCTATATAAACCGCAGCATTATTAATATAAAGGTCACCGTCCCTGTCGGTGCGCCAGGGTGTTCCGTCCGGACGTATTGTTACAGCATGGCTGACGGGCAGTACGCTCTTCGGAGTGCTGAAGTCGAAGTCGGTCATCCATTTGTAACGATAATCGTCGGCGTTGGAAGGAACGAAGCCCACGTCCATCGCCCAGGCTCCACGGTAGGTGTCCGGATCGGTGGCAACCGCAGCCATGCTTTCTCCTTGCAGATACTCCTGAACTTTACGGAGAGTCCTGCTGCTCAAATGGTTCTGTGCTATCCGGGCTATAGAGCCGTGACCTACGCGGTTCCATGCTCCTGTATCAGGTGCCGCAGACAAGAAAAAAACAACGGCGGCAACCAGTATCGACCAATTCTTCATATTAACTACAAATATAATAAAAAATACTATTTTTACCTCCGGAAATCCGCATGAAAAAGATGGAATCACTTCGCCTCCGGCTGCTTCTCTGCCTCCTTCCGATAGCATTCTCCGTCAGTGCCCAGGAGCATGATGGGAAAAGCGGATGCGTGATACTCCCCCTTCCGGAATGCAGCTATTCCTCCGACCTCGGATGGCAGGCCGGCGGCATTGCCGACATATGCTGGTATGGCAACGGCGATATCTATCCCGACTACCTCTGCAAACTTATGCTGGAAGCGTCGGCTTATTCGAAGGGAAACCGCTCCCTGCATGCTTTCTTCGACTCCAAGCATCAGCTGCGCGGTGTACGTGCATCGGGTGCCCTGTCGTATTTCAAGAACAAGACCTACCCGTTTTATGGCTACAACGGGGCTGCGGCGGGTTACGACCGTTCGCTCGACGCAATCCTGGACGACGGGACCGGATTCTACCTCATGAGACGCAGCTACTTCCGGGCACTGGCCACGCTCCAGGGCCGCTTCGGGGACGAATCCCCTCTTGGATGGGTTTCGGGACTGACGTTCTACGACGTTAAAACAGGTAATGCGGTAAATAAAAGGATTACTCCCGGAAGCGAATCGCTGTATTCCATCTACTGCGCCCAGGGGGTTATCCCTGCCGGGGAAGAGAATGGCGGAAGCCATCTGGAAATCAAGGCCGGGCTCACTTTCGACAACCGCGACCATGAAGACAACCCTACCCGAGGCATCTCGGCAGAGTTATATGCCGTGGGCTCACGCGACTTTTTCCAGGGACGCAACGATTACTTAAAGCTGGTAGCGCATTACAAACAGTTCGTGCCGCTGCTGCACAACAGACTGATCCTTGGGTGGCATCTGGCATGGCAGGGTCTGATTGCGGGGACAGCCCCGTGCTATATGCTCCAGACGCTTCAGACCATCAATCTCAAGCAGAGCGATCCGGAAGGTCTGGGCACAACTATGACCTTTCGCGGGACAGTACGCAACCGTCTGGTAGGCAACAGTTTCGCTTGGTCTAATCTGGAGATTCGCTATTACTTTGCCGATTTCCGTCTTCTGCGACAATACATACAACTGGCCGCCAATCCTTTCTTCGATACCGGTGTGGTTCTGCGCCCCTACCGGTTGCAGGCCCAGAAGGATGCTGCAGCTGCGGTACCGGCATGGGCATCCATTATCTACAGCGGTGACGACGAGCACCTTCATTGCAGCGCCGGGGCAGGCGTTCATGTAATCATCAACCGCAACTTCAACGTCAACATCGAGCTGGCACGCAGCTTCTTCCGCAGTGACGGCGAATATGGCCTCAACCTCGGTATGGGATATATCTTCTAGGGGATATCTAAAGGATACAAAAAAGGCCGGTCAAAACCGGCCTTGTCTGGATGACTGGACTTGAACCAGCGACCTCCTGGTCCCTAACCAGGTGCGCTACCAACTGCGCCACATCCAGATTTTTGGACTGCAAATATAGTAAATTTTTACATATCTTTGCACATTATGAAAAAATCTTTAGCCCTGGCGTGCGTTGCCACGCTTCTTAGTCTTTCCGCCTTTGCAGGCGAAGGCTTCCTTAAAGGAAAAATCCTCAAAATCGACATGCAGGATGCAGTCAGCGAAAGGGGCGGAAGCGCCATTACGCTGGGTCTCGGAGGACTGTCATCGAGTTCGTCACTGTCGCTCCTTTCGATAGAGCGCGCTCTGGAAAATGCCGTTGACGATGACGACATCGCAATGATATATATCAACTACGACCATTTCCGCGTCGGAATGGCCTCAGCTGAAGAAATCCGCGGCTTCCTCCAGGCTTTCAGCGCAAAGGGCAAGCCCGTCGTAGCATACGGCGCCTCTCTCGACAATGCCTCCTACTACCTTGCATCGACGGCTGACCGTATCTTCCTGCATCCCAAGGGAGGCGGTGCCCTCACCGGCCTGGGAACCACTCAGTTCTTTATAAAGGATCTGCTGGACACCCTCGCCATAGATATCCAACTTATACGTCATGGCAAGTTCAAATCCGCCGGAGAGATGTATATCCGCAACGACATCAGCCCCGAAAACCGCCAGCAGTACGAGGAACTGCTAGGATCGATTTGGGGAGGGATGGTTGACGAGATGGCCGGATCGAGGGGCAAAAGCTCCGAGGAGATGATGGCCCTGGTCGACGGACTCAAGCTTTCTACCGCACAGACCTGGATCGACAACGGCCTCGTTGACGGGCTTAAATACCGCGACGAGATGGAGGACTACCTCGCACATCTCTTCGGAACCGATAATCCCGCCGATGTCAAGACCATTTCGCTTAAAAAATATATCAAGGATCTCGATAAAGGCCCTTCGAGTAAAAAGGTAGCGATTATTTACGCCGACGGTGAGATCGTACGCAGCGGCAGTGACGTCGTGGGCGAGAAACTTGCCCATCAGATAGCCTCCGTCCGCAAGGACTCGACCGTCAAGGCTGTCGTATTCCGCGTCAACTCCCCCGGTGGCGAAGTGGTAGCAGCCGACATTATCCGCAGGGAGATCGAACTGCTCGGGAAGGTAAAACCCGTTGTCGCCAGTTATGGTTCTTACGCCGCATCGGGAGGATATCTGATTTCCGCCGGTTGCGAACGCATTTTTGTCGATAACGCCACGCTTACGGGGTCAATCGGAGTGTTCGGTGTAGTCCGCAGCGTAGGACGCGCAGTACACAAGAACCTTAAGGTCAACATGGTTTCCGTCGGAACGAACGCCCATAGCGATATGACGTCCGGCGCCCGCCCCCTCAACGAAGAGGAACTAGCATGGTATCAGGCTGAAATTGAAGGTATTTATGACGACTTCGTAGGCGTCGTTGCCGAAGGCCGTTCGATGGACAAGGATGCCGTCGACGAAATAGCCCAGGGCCGTGTATGGTCGGGCAAGGATGCCCTCGGGCTCGGTCTTGCAGACGAGAAGGGCACGCTAATGGATGCTGTCAAATACGCCGCAGGCCGCAAGAATCTTAAAAAATACCGCATCGCCGTTTATCCGGAGAAGAAATCCCTGAAGGACAAGTTGTCCGGCAAGGAGAAATCCGACGACAACCTGGTCCGTATCCAGGACCTTCTCTCCCCCGGCTTCAACACCATCGCGCGCATGCCCTACGTTACCATTGATTCTCCCAAAAACACCTTGAAATGAAGAAACTAGCAATATTGGCGGCCGTACTTCTTGCAGGAAGCGCCGCATACGCCCAGACCCCTGCCAAAGACAGGCTGAAGGAAATCGAGGGACTCTCGATTAAGGCGAAGAAACACAAAACAACCAGCTTCGGCAAAGACCTGTTCGAAGCCGAAATACTCGCCAACGCAGGTTATGGAATACACCACACCGAAGGCGCCTTCGAAAATGTATTCGGACCCTCCAGGGAGATATTCCTCAACATATTGGAACTCCGCTTCAATCCCTGCCGCTTCTTTTCGCTGAAAGCCGGGGCGGATGTCAAATGGGACCACTTCACCGCCCGTACCAACAAGTCCTTCGGACTGGACGCCGCAGGAAATGTTACCATAAGCCCCGTCGGGGGTTTCGATAAATACGAATCCACCCTCTGCCTGACGGCCCTGTCCGCTCCCGCGGCTCTGGGTCTGCATTTCGGGAAACTGTCGCTGTATGCCGGAGCCGAGATAATCCGGAACGTCAACCGGCGCACGCATATCCTCACGTCATCCAAGGCCGGCGATCTGACCACCAAGTCAAGACTGGAGGGCGGTGCTGCCGAAAAGTATGTATACGACTACATGGCCGCCATCAGTCACGACGGACTGGGACTGTACTTCAAATACTATCCCAAGAACATCCTTCCTTCTGGCGGCCCTGAATGGAAATACTGGACCGTTGGTCTGGTACTTGGCTTCTAAGAGCTAAACCAAATATCTCTATACTAAGGTGTCCATTAATTTGAACACCTTTTCTCTTACCTGCTCGATGGTACCCACGCTCTGTATCTCGTGGTACTTACCCTGATATTTGTAATACTCGATGAGGGGTTCTGTTTTGGCGTGGTAAGTGCGGATACGGTTGTTGATGGTCTCCTCGTTAGCGTCGTCGGCGCGACCCTCTATGGCGGCACGTCCGGCTATACGCTCCTTGATGGTCTCGTCCGAAATCATCAGTGAGATTACGCCGGTAACGCTTTCGTCGCGGGATTCGAGCATCTCGTCCAGGTCGATGGCCTGCTGGAGAGTACGGGGAAATCCGTCAAGAAGGAAACCGTTGACGTCCGGATTGGCGGCGAAGGTATTGGAAATCATGCCTTCCACCACTACGTCGGGGACAAGCTCGCCGGCATCGATGAGTGCCTTCGCCTGCTTTCCGAGTTCGGTCCCGGCAGCTATCTGGCTGCGGAGCAGTTCACCGGTAGAGATGTGCTTGAGATTGTACTTCTGCACCATAGGTGCGGCCTGAGTGCCTTTACCGGCTCCCGGAGGCCCGAAAATGATAAAGTATTTCATGGCTTATTCGTCCAGAACAAAAATATCTTTGAGGTTGCGTCCCTGTTCGTCGTAATCCAGTCCGTAGCCCACTATGAAGCGGTTGGGAATCTCCATTCCGACGTAATCCAGTTTGGCCTTGTTGCGGAAGACTTCGGGCTTGAGCAGCATGGTGCATATGCGCACGTCCTTGGCTCCTTTGTCGAGGAGGGTCTGCTTGAGAGCCACGATGGTGTTGCCGGTATCAACTATGTCTTCGCAGATTATAACCGTACGGCCCGATACGTCCGCCGTAAGGGGCAGATCCTCCTTCACCTTTCCGGTGGATTTGGTGCCGACGTACGACGAAAGTTTCATTGATACGAGCTGAAGAGGGAAATCCAGATGCTTGAGCAGCTGGCCGGTAAACACAATGGCTCCGTTGAGAACGCAGAGCAGCATGGGTACGTCCGACTCATCCGTACGTCCGGCAAAGTCCGCATTTAGCTTTGCGGCGAGTTCTCCTATGACGGATTCGAGGCGTTCCTGGGGAATGAAAGGGACAAAATACTTGTCGTGGATATGTATCTTTTCCATACGAAAAATATTTACACTTTAAAGTTACGAATTATTCCGATATCAAAACAAAAATATTTTTTCCGTCACTGTTGTTTTTGAAGCTTTTTTATGTTTCCGCGAGCTATACTTGCCTGACGAAAAAGGACGGATGAGACGCGTAGCTTTTTATATCTTACTGATATGCAACTGCATACAGTCTGCCGGGCAGGGCCGCATCGCCTCCCTTGCGGAAGCGGCCGCCCTGCTTTCCGGAGCGGGCAGCGAGGAAGAACTGGACGAGGAGGCGGTCGAACACTTCGAAAGACTCGCCGCCAGCCCCCTGAACCTCAACCGTGCATCCATGGAGAGGCTGACTTCAAGCGGTCTGCTTAGCCGTTACCAGGCAGCAAGCCTGGAAGATTACAGGGAGAAGTGCGGCGACATCCTGTCGTTTTCAGAACTCGCCACCGTGAACGGCTTCGACAGTCGCACCGCCGATGCCCTCAGGTATTTCGTTACGCTTTCCGGGACCATGGAAACGGCGGCAAAACACAAAAGATGGGCAGGAGGCCATTTGTTAAGGTATAGCCGGAAAGACGGGGACGCTTATGCGGCGTGCAAGGTTGCGGTACGTAAAGAAGGCCGCGCCGAATTCTTCTGGTCCACACGCGGAAGCTATGCAGAACCGTCCCCGCCTCCCGGCACTTTCAGCCTCGCATTATACTCCCGTGGCGGAGGCAGGCTGATTGCCGGTGATTTCAATGCCCGGCTCGGGCAGGGATTGCTTCTCTGGAGCGGATTCTCGACGGGGGGATTCCCCACTGCAGACGCCTTCGTCCGACGTGCGGGAGGATTCTCCCCTACCGGGAGCTTTTCCCCTTCCATGAGGGGCATTGCCATGGAGTATCCGAGGGGTGAATGGTGTTTCAGGGCTGCAGCGGCGCCTTTTCCCATTCTTTCAGTCTCAAAAACCGGACGATCCGCCGAGTTAGGACTCAATATGGTGAATAAACCCGGTCACAGCCCTGCGGTATCGACAGACTGGAAGGCCGCTGCCGGCGGAGTCCTCTTTTTCGGGGAGGGCGCCGTCGCGATGGCAGAAGGGAACAAAGCGGTCTTTGCCTGTACCGGAGGACTACAATTCTGCCCGGCATACAAGCTGAAAGCGGTCCTGTCCGCAAGGTACTATCCCCAGGAGTATGACGGAAGCAGCTCAGGAGCGGTGCGTACCGGTAGCAAAGCCTCCGACGAAAAGGGGCTGGCCGCCGGGATACAATGGAAATGGTTTTGTGCCACTCTGGATGCCGTCAGGCAGGATGTACGCAACAAAGAGCAGCTTAAAAGCGTAGTTCGGGCTAACCCGGACATAAAGCTTGCGGACTGCCTGCTGAGTCCGTCGCTCCAGTGGACTGTCAGGCATACTGAAAGCAAGGGCAAGGCAAGCGGGCGGAAAGAAATCCGCACGGATCTTCGGCTTCAATATGGAAACTTCCTTACCACCTTCAGGGGAGATTTCGTATCTGGGAGGGGCCGGGCGAAGCTGTTCTATCTTGAACCGGGATACAAAAGCCAGCCGGATTCGTCCGCGACAGCCGTTTCGCTGTTTGTCAGAGGAACGCTGTTCAATATCGACAAATGGGACGACCGTATCTATGCATGGGGGCGCGACGTTCCGGGAACCTTTACCGTACCGGCCTATTACGGACAGGGATACGAACTCGCCGTTTACGCCGGAGGAAGCCTGAGGCAGGGACACAGGCGACATTCCCTGTGGTTAAGGGCATCTTTCCTGCGTTATAAGAAGGGACAGGTCAGAACCCCGCACGACGAGGTCCGTCTGCAGTATAATTTTAAATGGTAGGAAGGACCTTTTCCATCCTGATACCACGGGACCCCTTCAGAAGGATGGTGCAGCCCTCCACGGGATGCTCCGCGAGATGGGCGGCCAATGCGTCGGAATCCGGGAAGCAACCCAGCACGCAGGCAGGAGTGCCGTATTCGCTCAAAGCTGAAGCAAACTCCTCTCCCACGAGGTAAGCCTCGATTCCCAGTTCTGAAAGACGGTCCACTACGGCCTTGTGTTCGCGCAGCGAATCGGCTCCGAGTTCACGCATCCCTCCCAGAAGGGCAAGTTTGCGGGGCGCCTGCATTACGGAAAGGTTATCGATTGCAACCGCCATAGATGAAGGATTGGCGTTGTAGGCATCCGCTATAACGGTGTTGTGCCCCGTATCGATCATTTGCGAACGGCTGTTAGCGGGAACATAGGCCGCCACGGCGGCGATAGCATCCTTACGCGGGACACCGAAGTATGCGCCTACTGCAAGGGCCGCAAGCACATTGGTGGCATTGTATGCGCCGACCAGCCTGGTCGAAACTTCTTCTCCGTCGAGTTTGAGTCTGAGGAAAGGATGTCCGGCAGTTGAAGGAAGTATTTCCGCCCCCTGGTAATGGACACCGTAGCCGAATACGTGACTGGGAACCGTACGGGCCATCTCCACGAGGTCGGGACTGTCCATGTCGAGGAATATTACCGAGCCTTCGCGGCTGCCGAGCCAACGGTAGAGTTCTCCCTTAGCGGCCTTGACTCCCTCGAAGGAACCGAAGCCGAGCAGATGGGCCTTGCCAACATTGGTGATGAGTCCGTAATCGGGCTGGCTGACCTTTACCAGTTTAGCTATGTCGTCCGGATGGTTGGCACCCATCTCTATCACGGCCATCTCGGTATCGGGAGTAATCCGCAGAAGACTCAGAGGGACGCCAATGTCGTTGTTAAGGTTGCCCTGCGTTGCAGTAACCCTGTATTTGGCGGACAGGACGGCAGCAAGAAGCTCCTTAGTCGTAGTCTTGCCGTTGGTTCCGGTAAGTCCAATAACCGGAAGCTTCCCTTCCCTTACGGTATTACGATGGTATATGGCGAGCTGCTGCAATGCAAGGAAGGGGTCTGCGACGGGAATCAGCCTGCCGGCCAGCTCTCCGGCTTCTTTCAGCACAGGGGCGTCGTCATTAACCACCGCCCAGGACGCTCCGGCTTTCAGCGCTGCAATGGCATAATCGTTTCCATCGAAATTCTCACCCCTGAGGGCGAAGAACAATTCTCCCCCGGAAATGGCACGGCTGTCGGTGGTAACCCTGTAGGAGCAGCCGCAATAGACCTTGTAAAGTTCCTGAATATCCATCATTTGACTCCGGTGCTTCCAAATCCACCTTCTCCCCTGGAAGTCTGCGACAGGTCCGCAACCTCTTCCCACTCGATCACTTCATGCCTGGCAAGCACCAACTGGGCTATACGCTCCCCCGGCTCAACGACGAAGTCTTCGGACGACAGGTTCACGAGTATCACGTTAACCTCTCCCCTGTAGTCGGCATCGATGGTTCCCGGAGCATTGAGAACGGTAATACCTTTCTTGGCGGCAAGTCCGCTGCGGGGGCGCACCTGCACCTCATAACCTACCGGAATCTCCAGGAAGAGCCCCGTCGGGACCATCGCCCTCTGAAGGGGCTTCAATACTATGGGTTCGGTAATGTCGGCCCTCACGTCCATTCCTGCGGAGGACGGAGTGGCATACTGCGGCAGGGCGTTCCCGCCCTTGTTAACTACCTTGACTGTCATTATTTCTGAGCCTTGCTGTATAGGACCGCCGTAATGGCGGTAAAGATTATGTTAGGTGTCCAGATTGCCAGGGCCGCCGGCATGGTTCCGGTATAAACGAACATCTCCGAGAAACGCTGGAATAGTATGTACGAGAAGGCCAGGCCTATTCCTACACCTATGTTCCATCCTATTCCGCCCCTTTTCTTACGTGATGATAGCGCGACCCCCATTATGGTAAGAATTATTGCAGAGAACGGCATTGCGAAGCGGTTGTGCTTCTCAATCTGGGCGTACATCACATTGGCGTCACCGCGCATCTTCTGGGTTTCAATCAGACGGTTGAGATCTTTGATGGAAAGGGTAGAAACCGTCTTCTCGTTGCGATAGAAGTCCGAAACCTTGAGGGCTATGACCGTATCCTTGCGGGATCCGCTGACAATATGGTCCTCGAGTCCGGAGGTGTAGTCCCGGATGAACCAGTTGCGCAGGCGCCATCCGTCCATAGTGCTGTCCCAGGCGGCGGATTCGGCTGTAAGCTTGCTTACAAGGCGGTTTTCCTTCACCGACTCAAGGGTAAACTTGTAGGCCGTATTGTTCCATCCGCTGAACGATTCCACGTAAACGAACTGGCCGGGAGCGATCTGGTAGTGGATGTTGCGCCTGTTGTAACTGCGGTGCTTTACGTACTTCTGCTCGAAGTCCACCCGTTTTATGTTGGAATGCGGTATTACGTAGAGGTTAAGACCAAGCGACAGCAGGCCTATCAGGGTTGCCGAAGCAATGTACGGCACCATTATACGGCGGTAGCTGATGCCCCCCGAGAGCATTGCGATGAACTCCGAATTGCCCGCCATCATCGACGTAAAGAAGATTACCGTAATGAAAACGAACAGCGGGCTGAACATGTTAACGAAATACGGTATGAAGTTGACGTAATAGTCGAAGATGATGGCCTTGATGGGAGCCTCCGTCGATACGAAGTTATCGATCTTCTCGGATATGTCGAAGATAATGACGATGCCGATTATGAGCAGCAGCGCGGCGAAGAAGGTCAGGATGAACTTCTTGGATATGTAAAGGTCCAGTTTCTTGACTATCATAGCCTGCGTGTTACTTTTTGTACCGTCTCCTCCTTCCATGCGGCGAAGTCGCCGGCAGCGATGTGCTCGCGGGAACGGCGGACAAGTTCCAGGTAGAAGGCCAGGTTGTGCTCGCTGGCAATCATGCCCGCAAACATCTCCCCGGCCACGAAGAGATGCCTGAGATAGGCACGGCTGTATGCGTGGTCAACAAAAGAAGTGCCATCCGGGTCGATGGGCCCGAAATCGTCCTTCCATTTTTCGTTGCGCATGTTGAGTATGCCGTCCCAGGTGAAAATCATGCCGTTGCGGCCGTTGCGGGTAGGCATTACACAGTCGAACATGTCCACTCCCCTCGCTATTCCTTCTAGTATATTTGCCGGAGTTCCCACCCCCATGAGGTAGCGTGGTCTGTCATCTGGCAGGAGCGGACACACCAGCTCCAGCATCTCGTACATCTTCTCAGTCGGCTCCCCTACAGCCAGTCCGCCTATGGCATAGCCGTCGGCGTTGAACTGAAGCGCATGGTCCACTGCCTCCTTGCGGAGATCGGGATACACGCAGCCCTGCACTATGGGGAAAAAACTCTGCGGATAACCGTACAGGGGCTCCGTCTCATGAAAATGGGCTGCAAAACGCTCCAGCCACGACTTGGTGAGGTTCAGCGACTTGCGCGCATAAGCATGGTCGGCGTCACCGGGACAGCACTCGTCAAGGGCCATAATAATATCGGCCCCTATGATACGCTGGGTCTCAACGTTGTTCTCAGGAGTGAAAACGTGTCTGGAGCCGTCTATGTGCGATGCGAAGGTACAGCCTTCCGGGGTAAGCTTGCGTATGGGCGCGAGCGAAAAAACCTGGAATCCGCCGCTGTCGGTAAGAATGGGCCTGTCCCAGTTCTCGAACTTGTGAAGGCCTCCGGCGGCACGAAGTATATCCAGTCCCGGACGAAGGTAAAGATGATAGGTGTTCCCCAGTATGATTTCGGCGCCTACGTCGTCCTTGAGGTCCCTGTGATAGACTCCTTTTACGGACCCCACCGTGCCTACAGGCATGAATACCGGCGTATGGATGTCCCCGTGGGCGGTGCTGAGTATGCCGCAGCGGGCGGACGACCGGGAGTCGGTGTGGGTCTTCGTAAAAATCATACTTCAAAGATATGAAAAATAGAAGAAAAAACAGTAGATTTGTTGATGCAACAACTAAAACCGCATATCTGATGAAAAACAGACAACTCACCGTCAGGCTCATCCTGATGAACTTCCTGCAGTACGCAGCATGGGGCGCATACCTCACTTCGCTCGGAAGATATCTCGGCAACGTGGGACTCGGTCCCCAGATCAAATGGTTCTTCGCGATGCAGGGCATAGTATCCATCTTCATGCCCACCCTCATGGGCATAGTTGCGGACCGCCACATACCCGCACAGAAGACCCTTTCCCTCTGCCACGGTCTGGCAGGACTGTTCATGCTGGGAGCCGGATTATACTGTCTGAAGGCAGGAGGAGCCATTTCGTTCACTCCCCTGTTCGTCCTGTACAGCATCAGCGTGGCTTTCTACATGCCGACTATAGCGATATCCAACTCGGTGGCCTACAACGCTTTAGGCAAGGCCGGAATGGATCCGGTGAAGGACTTCCCTCCCATCCGCGTGTTCGGCACGGTAGGCTTTATCTGCAGCATGCTTCTTACCAACTTCCTGCATGTAGGCGGATTAGCCCTCCAGGATTCCTACACTCAGCTGATATCATCCGGCATCATCTCGCTCATCCTCTGCGGCTACGCCCTGACAATGCCCGCCTGCGAAATCCACCGCGGCGCCGGACAGTCCCTTGCCGAGGCCTTTGGCCTTAAGGCTTTCAGCCTCTTCAAGGACGGTCAGTTCGCCATATTCTTCATCTTCTCGATGCTTCTCGGCGCTTCGCTCCAGATAACCAACGGCTATGCCAACACCTTCCTTGGATCCTTCGCCGCAGACCCTACCCTGGCAGGCACCTTCGCGGTCAAGAACTCCAACGCCCTGATTGCCATCAGCCAGGCTTCCGAAACGCTCTGCATACTGCTGATTCCTTTCTTCATGAAGAAGTTCGGTATCAAGAAAGTTATGCTTATCGCAATGTTCGCATGGGTGTTCCGCTTCGGATTCTTCGGACTGGGCAACCCCTCAATGCCGGGTGTCCTGCTCTTCGTCCTCAGCTGCATTGTTTACGGCGTTGCATTCGACTTCTTCAACATTTCGGGTTCGCTCTACGTGAACGAGAATACCGGTGAAGACATACGTTCCAGCGCCCAGGGCGTATTCATGCTCATGACCAACGGTCTTGGGGCCACCATCGGTACCCTTGCGGCCGGTAAGGTTGTCGAAGCCTGCGATGTATTCAACACCCCCGCCAACTGGGCGTCCGCCTGGTACATATTCGCGGGCTACGCCTTCGTGGTGGGAGTGCTGTTTGCAATTCTGTTCAAGGATCCCAAGCGCTCACAGCCAGCCGCCTGACGAAACGTTTTCGTTCCTGTAAAGCGACAGGAGCAGATACTTTTCATACACGAGGGTGTCCCTGCGGACGCCCTCGTCGTTGTAATACAGGAGCATGGAAGGGTCGAACAGGCCTGTAATGACGTAATTCCCAGGGGAATACAGTCTGGACAGGGTGACGGTACGTGTCGGACAAACGAACACATCCGTATAACTCGGCAGACTGAAATACCGGCTCCTTATGTAACGCGCCACCAACACAGGTCCGGACACACCGGACAAGTCGTCCGAAACTTCCGTCCAGGACAACTCCTCAGGAGCGGAAAAGAGGCCTTCGCCTTCCGCAGCCTCCCATTCCCCCGACTCGTCGTAGTATTCTTCAAAGAATGCCGCCGCCATTGGATGTTCCTCTCCTACCAGACATGGATTGATATCAACGGTATATTCGTATCCGCTCAAGTGGAGGGATGGGTAATTACGGACCGCAGCCGAAATGCGGAGTTCGCGCCGGGCTGCCAGGGCCGCGTGCACGTACACTTCCGCTTCTCCCATCTTTGTGCTGAAGACTTCCCCGCTGTGTGGGTTGGTAATCCGCGCAAGCACGTCCAGAACTCCGGCCGGATGAGCAAGGGCAGTATTCGACGACAGAGTGGCTTCCACCTCTTCCTCTTCACTGTCCCACTCCAGGGTCAGCGCCGTGTTCGGCCACGCAGGATTCTGCGGAACCGCAACCACCTCCAGGCTGCCCCCGGGGGCCGTTTCGTAGGGTGATATGCCGAAGGATGCCGATGCTCCGGTATGACGTACATACGCATAGTCGTCCATGGTGAACAGCGTTGATGATCCCGCATTCGCCAGCATCGCATTCGAAGGGGTGACCGCACCGCTGCCGGTAATCCCGCAGGGGGCCGTCGCGGTAACGGCGTCCGCTATCCTGGTACCTACAAGAGACAAACAGGCAAGAGGGTGTTCCACATATATTTTCCCGCCGTTTACGGACAGCGAAGACTGCAGCGCGCCTGCTCCGACCGTCCATACCGGCTCGAGCAGCGAGGCATACAGGAGCGGATCGAAATCCAGACTCTCCCCCGCCCGGCCGCGGTACCGGTATACGAGCGTTTCTTCCGTACCGTTAACGTCCGGTGCACTGTCCTCCACTACAAGGGAAGGAGCCGCTACCTCCACGGGAATGCTGCAGACCGTTCCGCCGAACTTCCTGCTGATCATATGGATACAGGCGCTGCCGCAAGCCAGTCCGCTCACAGTGCATCCTCCGCCGTCTCCTTCGATGCTCAGTACGGAGTTGGAACTCACAGGGATTCCTTCTCCCGTTGGTTCCAGCGACCATACAATATCGTCCTGAGGGGTTGCCAGCGATATCAGCCTGCACTTCTGGGCCAGGTAGAAGTTCTCACGCGCGAGACAGTAACGGTAATCGCTGGCCGTCCACGAACCCCCTATCCCGGAATGCCCGTCGTCCGAGCTCCAGAAACTTAGGGATAGCGAATATACCGAGTTTGGCAGCAGCGAGAAGTCGTTCACGTTGTCAGCCCCGGCGTAAAACCTGTAGTATACCACCCCTTTGTACGAATAGCCCATGTCGGCATCGGCACCGTCCTGACTGTATTTCACCTCGATATAAGTGCAGGATGCCGCCTCGGCGGGATTGACGGGATATTTGGCACCAGGCGTCACGTCCAGCCTGCCGTGATTGTTGGCAAGCGAATAGAAACTGACCCTTCCTCCCGGAAAACCACCGGACGAATTGCGGTATGCCTCCAGCAGTGAGCACCCCTCCCGCGCATAATCCCCGTCGCCCACCTCGTCTGAACCCGGCACGAATGCCGGATTGAAAGGTGCGCAAACGAAGGGACTCTGACGGAGTTTTACTTCCAGGATTGAACTTGGATTGCAGTCTGCAAACTGCACATCGGCTATCCCGAATCCAACGTCGATACGCGATACCAGTCTCTCTAGCACTATGTCCACCGTCTGCCCGGCGGAAACCACCGTTGCCTCCACCGGGATGATTCCGGCCATGGGAAGACCGTGTGCAAAAACCCCGGACGGGCTTCCGAAATCATACGTATAACCCTCCAGATCAGCCATGTTTATCGGAAGGTCATCCACTCCGCCGAAATTGGCAAGGGCATAGAAGGCATACCGCACATTACAGGCAAGGCTGACGCTGCAATTCCCGGGATTCCCGTCCGGAGAATCGAAATGGAAATGCGCGGCCTGCTGTCCCGTATCGGTCCTGTAAGCGAAAACGTCCACATCATTGATGGTATCTTCGCCTTCTCTTGAGAACAATTCCCCCCTGGTCGAAGGGACCGAGAACCCGAATGAGACTTCCACGGTATGATTTCCTTTATCTTCCCCGTACGGATCCAACTCCTGCCGGGAACAGGCCGCGAGGAACAATATCCCCGCGGCAATGATACAAATCCTCTTCATAATCAAATCTCCACCTCAAATGGGTCGCAGGCATCCCACGTCCCCACATTTATATCTATTCCCGATGAAGTCAGGACCAGACGGATTTCGATGTCGGGCAGAAAAACGGCAGACCAGTCATACCCGTCCCGCACCAGTTTCCGTCCGGATTCTTCCCGGAAAAGCAGACGGCCATCCACGGCATCCAGAAACTCCAGGGCAAATCCGTCATCGGCCTGACGCGGCAGACGGAAACTGGCGCTGAGACCGGGTGAAAGCTCCGGTTCGAAAACGAACGGGCCGAAAGACGGCTCGGATGAGAGCAGATCCAGCCCGTCCGTATTGCCAACCGCCCTGATGCGGTACGGGAAAGGTCCCTCGCCGGAGGATCCTGAAACGGAAAGGAACACGGTCGCGAACTGTTTCCGCAAACGCAGCGAGTCGGTTTCGTTTTCGCCGGAAGGATGCAGCGACCGGCTAACGGAATAAATGCTGTCACATTGTTTCCCCCTGGCTATCCTGTACCTGGTACCCCTTTCCATTACGCCGCTGACGGAACATAGCGACAGCGCTTTGCGGGGAAGACGGTAAACCCTTTGCTGCCAGCCTCCTCCGTAAAGGAAACTGTCCTGCATAACGGCACCTTCCTCCCACGCTCGAAGCACTATCTTCCTGCCAAGTACGGACGACGGGGCCGATACGGCGATGCCTACCTCCGCGGGGCAGACGCTCCTGTCCTCTTTGATGCTGCAGGCGCTTGCAATCATCGTCGCAATAAACAGGGCGGGAATCCTCATAATTCAACATCAGCTGTTCCTCCATTGCTCCAGGTACTGACGTGTACATTGATTTCCAATGCTTCCTTCTTCACGGGAATGGACGGTTCGCTTGAACCCAGGTTGGTTATAGTAACGGCAATGGAATACGAATAATTAGGTTCTATCATGTAAGGGTCGCCAATCCTTTCGGCAATGTTGACCGGATAATAATATGTCTGCCCGCCTATCTCAATTGTGAGTACGCACAGGGTGGCACATGGAGAGAACACGTTGCTGTATGTCTCAGGGGCATCCGAATAATCGTTTTTGTAACAATAAAGGTTAGCAACGTTGGTTACGGAAGCACCATTTGCAATATCAAGCATCGTTGACTTGAAAGTTATGTCTTCCGCGTCCGCATGATTGTCGGAGCCGTCGATTATGGCCGGGGTCTGCGCCGAAGTACGGGCATACTTGTTAAACCACGTCTGGGGCTCCTCGGAGCAGTCGAGGCTTTCGTTTGCTACTACGTTCGCAAGGAAAACATGCTTGAGCCTTACGCTTCCGTAGGCTGCCGGAAGATTATTCCTGACAGACTCCAGATGTATTCTTGCTACGAGCCTGCTCAGGTCCACTTCGACTACCGCAGTATCGTCTTCCGTTACCGTACAGATATCCATGCCGTACTGCACAAGCTTGTTGGAATCGTTGTATGTTCCCAAGGGAGCCAGCAGGCTGTTAAGTGCGCTGATTGTGGTTACTCCCGCGGCGGACGGGCCGTTTGCAACTGCATAAATCCTGTATTGCCCGACCGGGACCCGTACGCTCCCAGCCTCGGCATATCCCCCCGTCTCATTGGGCGAACCCGACAGATAACGGGCCAGCGAACCGTCGGAACGGAAAATCAGGATTTGATAATCTGCTATGTTCCTCTCCTGTCCCACGACTGTCACATAGGGACTGGCTTTGGTCTGTCTTACAACGTCCGGCGCTATATTTATCTGCAGGGATCCAAACGGGCCGTCTTCTCCGGGAACCACGGCAACCGCATCGTTTGTGTTTTTGTTACATGAGGCCGCTGCTACGATGGCTAAAGCGGCTATAATAAGATGTTTAACGTTTTTCATATTGTTCGGTTCAATTTGTATTTGTGGATGAGCGTGGCTATTTCGGGGTCAAGATTTCCCCTGTGCACATATGAGGGGTTCATATCACACGCATCCTGGTAACATCGGACGGCCTCGCCGTCCTCCCCTTTCCTTGAATGAATGATTGCCTTCATGTATTCCACCCCGGCAGACGGGGGCAGTTTCTGAAGGATTGCAAGGGCCGAAGCGTTGCGCCCGAGGGAGCAGTACGCAAGGGCCGTGTTCCAGTCGGCATAGGGAGCCAGCAGCGACAGGGCCTTTAGATAATTCCTGTCTTTGAGTTCCCGCACTCCAGCTGCATAGACCGTATCCGGTTCCGTAGTATGTACCGTATCCTTGACCATTCCCCTGCGGTGCAGGTAAAAATGGAAACTCACGGTGCGGAGCATTGGATACAGGCTTCGGCGGAGACGGGGATAGTATGCCTTGCAAGAGAGTTCGCGTTCCCTCGCGTCGAGATCGGAAAAGCGACGGACCGTCTGCCGGTAGTCTTCCTTGTCGGCCCGGGTCAGAAGACTGTCGCCAGCCACCAGCGCATCCAGAAGCGTCCAGTTTTCAGGGACGGCACGGGGACGTAGCTGCAGCGAACGGAAATGAGCGCACACAGCCTCGCTCCTCCGCCCGGCCAGGACCGAATTGGAACGGAAGGATCCCTCCGGCGAACAGGACGAAGTAACGATTACCGAATCCAGTTCGAATTCATCCTTCCCGACAACCTCCTCCACGTTCCTCTCGATCCTTTCCATTTCCCGGGTATTGTTTCCGAGCTCCAGGTCAAGCGCCCAGCTACCGGCAGCAAACTCCAGCCAGCAAAGGGAACTGGCCTCAACGCGCCTCTCCACCACACGTGTCAGGTATCGCGGTGTTTCGTCGGCAAGCGACGAGAGCGAACTCACATAGTAGGTAAGGCGTCCCGGTACCGGGAGCTCACACACCAGCCGGTCTTCGTCATAGACGCTTCCCCTCAACTCTATCTCCACCTTCCGGAGTCCGGACGGCACCGGCATGGTATGCACGTACGTGTAACTGTAAGCCTCGCCGCCGTAGCGTATCACGGTGTCCAATCTCGAGCCTCCTGCATCCAGAGGCACCTTGACATAACGCCGAAAACGGTCCTTGTCCTGCCGTGCACGCCTGCTGTTGAGCCTTTTGCGGAAGTGGTCGGTATAGTGCTCCACCGCCTCGCGGCCGGTCACTCCGAAAGCCGATTCAAACTGCTCTTCGGTTACGAAAGTCGAGTCGTTTCGGAAAGCGTACACCTCAGCGAAATTGCGCTTGAGGAATATCTCCAGATCGGCAACCTTCACGAACAGCGAGCTGTCCCGGACTATGCTGTCCAGAAAACGCCTGTAGCGCTGATAACCGCGCAACTGGGCTTTGCGGTAACGTTCTCCTGTAAAGAAGACAGGAGCCAGGGCAAGGGAATCTCCAAGTGCGTACAGCACCGGGGTCAACCGCACCTGCCATCGGCTCTCCGCCATTTCCGGCGGCAGGGTGATGTCGAACCTCAGATCGACCTTCCCCCCACGTTCCGCCACATTCCTGAAGCTCGCCACCACCACGGAAGGGACGATTTCGTCATTCGCCACCATCTCCCCGTCCTCGTCCCGGACCGCCTTCATCAACAGCATCTGGCGCCCCTGGGCGTCACTTACCATTACCGTATCCGCCGGACGGCTCTCCACCGAAAGCTCCTCCGGACGGATATCCTCCGTCAGGCTCAGGCCCGGCAGTACCCCGCCTCCCCGCACGTTCTCCCTCATTCTCATGTTGGAGCATGCAGCCGCGGCGAACACGGCAACGATAAGCAAACCCAGTCGCATGGTGCTACATCTCGACCGATAGCTGGTCGTCCTTGACAAACTCGATGCCCGTGGCCTGGATCTCGGTCACCGTTTTTTCGGCGCCGTCGTTATCTACGTACTTCTGGTACTTGATACGCCCACGCACATACAATTTGGAGCCTTTGGTAATCTTGTCCAGCCCGCTCAAATTCTGTCCCTCCCAAGCCACTATATTGTGCCACTGGGTTTCTATTACCGGAGCGTTGCTGCGATCGGTATAAGCCATGCTTGTCGCCAGGGAGAACCTGGCCATCTGTTTTCCGGAAAAGTTCTGGAGCCGGACGGTTCCGACCATACCCCTCAATTCCACTTTGTTAAGTTGTTCCATCTTAGTTTAAGTTAATTGTTATGTCGGCCTCCGGGCCGCGCGGTCCCGTTGCCGTATGCAAAGGAATGGCGTCCTCAGCTATCCTCCAAGGAACATTCAAAAACATTCGTCATTTTTTTTACGTTTCCGCACGCATTGTTTTTTAACCAGCATTCGAAAACTTAAAACTTGCATTTGTTTTTTACATTTCCTTGGTCATACCGGAATGCTTTGCCATATTGGCCCGTCAATAAAAGAAGTAAAGATGGAATTTGAGGAGCAACGCAAGTGCCTGCAATGCGGAAAGGAGTTCTCGGGCAGGCCGGACAAGGTTTTTTGCTGTCCAGAATGCAAGACACGGTACCACAACATCCGGGAAGCCCGTGAACGGAGGTGCCGTTCACGGATACTTACGGCGATAACACGCAACTACAGGATACTACGCAACCTGGCCGAAGCGGGCCATACCCGCGCGGACATGATGATTCTGCAGGGCCTGGGATTCAAACCGGCATACGTCACCGGACACAGGCGCCTTCGTGGCAGCCACGACGAATACTGGTGCTACGACATATGCTATTATAAAACAGAGACCCGCCTGTTTAACATCAGACGGGTCTCGGAATTGCAGTAAATGGGATACTTCTACTCGCCGGAGGGAACCGGAGTGGTCACCACGTCCTTTACGAATTTGTCGAAGTCTTCCTCGGTAATCATCTGGCAGGTGCCGTTGATCTGTGCGCCCATTTCCACCTGGAACCTGCGCACGTGGATGCTTCCGTTGACGGAGGCGGATTCCTTGAGAGAGAAGGTGTCCTTTACGTAAACGTCACCTTCCATGCGACCCCAAAGGTCAACCTGGCTGCAAAGCAGCGCTCCGGTAACCGCGGCCTGCTCTCCGACCACTACCTTGCCCTTCGAATAAACCTTTCCTTCAACCGTTCCGTCGATACGGATATCGGTAAGGGAAGAAACCTCCCCCTTGATGATGGTGCCCGCTGAGATGTGGCTTACGTCGTTCACATCAACGATGGGCTCTTCGTTCTTAGTTGCCATATTCATCATATATTATATTATTGATTTTTATACCAAACCTTTTCCGTGGCAGTTCTTGTATTTCTTACCGCTGCCGCAGGGACAAGGATCGTTGCGGCCGACCTTCTTGTCGACCTTTACAGGAGTATTGGCCTTCTGCTCACCGTTGGTGCTGAGGTCCTGGTGCTGGGTGCGCATCTGGGACATATCTCTGCGCGGAAGCGCGCGCTGGGGAGCCTCCGAAGCATCGCGGAGCGGCACGAATGCACGGAGCAGGAACGAGAGCACGTCCTGATTCAGGCTCTCGAGCATTGCGGCGAACAGGTTGTAACTCTCAAGTTTGTACACCACGATAGGATCCTTCTGCTCGTATGCGGCATTCTGCACGCTCTGCTTGAGGTCGTCCATCTCGCGGAGATGCTCCTTCCAGTGTTCGTCTATCTGGTAGAGTATAATGTTCTTACTCAGCGTCTTGCCGACCTCGCGACCTTCGCTGTTATAGGCCTTTTCGAGATTGACCGACACGGTCATGGTCTTGCGTCCGTCCGAAACGGGGATGGCGATGTTCTGGTACATCGAGCCCTGCTTCTCATAAACGTTCTTGATAATGGGAGAGAGCTTTTCGACCAGGGTATCCATACGCCTGCGATACACCTCCTGCATGTTTGCAAGAAGGGCGTTCACCAGTTCGTCGGGCTTGGCCTTAGAGTAGAATTCCTCCCCTATCCCACCGTCTATCGAAAGGCGCGCCATAAGGGTTTCCTGGAAGTCCTCAAACGGCATCCCGCTGCACTGATCAACCAGCAGGCTGGCGGTATCGACCATCATGTTGCTGAGGTCTATCTCGATCTTTTCGCCGCTAATTGCATTGCGACGGCGCGAATAGATGGCTTCGCGCTGATAATTCATGACGTCGTCGTACTCCAGGAGGCGCTTACGTATACCAAAGTTGTTTTCCTCAACCTTCTTCTGGGCCTTCTCGATGGCGGAAGACAGCATGGAACTCTCGAGGGCTTCGTCGTCCTTCATTCCGAGACGGTCCACAATACCTGCTATACGCTCGGATCCGAAGAGACGCATAAGCTTGTCTTCCAGGGAGATATAGAACACCGAGGAACCAGGGTCGCCCTGACGTCCAGCACGGCCGCGTAGCTGGCGGTCGACGCGACGGCTGTCGTGACGCTCAGTACCCACGATTGCAAGACCTCCAGCAGCCTTCACCTCAGGCGAGAGCTTGATATCGGTACCACGGCCCGCCATGTTGGTAGCTATGGTGACAGTACTGCTCTGTCCGGCCTGGGCCACGATCTCGGCCTCGCGGGCATGCTCCTTCGCATTCAGCACGTTATGGCGTATTCCGCGCATCTTGAGCATGCGGCTCAGGAGTTCGGAAGTCTCCACGTCGGTGGTACCCACAAGCACGGGGCGTCCGGCCTCCGAAAGTTCCACGATACGGTTTATTACCGCCGCGTATTTCGCTTTCTTGGTCTTGTAGATAAGGTCGTCCTGGTCGTCGCGTATTACCGGACGGTTCGTAGGGATGACCATCACGTCCAGTTTGTATATGCTCCAGAATTCACCCGCCTCGGTTTCTGCGGTACCCGTCATACCCGCAAGCTTGTGGTACATACGGAAGTAGTTCTGAAGCGTGATGGTGGCGAAGGTCTGGGTGGCCGCCTCCACCTTCACGTTCTCCTTGGCTTCCACCGCCTGGTGCAGTCCGTCGCTCCAGCGGCGGCCTTCCATCACACGGCCGGTCTGTTCGTCGACTATCTTGATCTTGCCGTCCACTATGATGTAGTCCACGTCCTTTTCGAACATGGTGTAAGCCTTCAGCAGCTGGTTGACAGTGTGGATGCGTTCGCTCTTGAGGGAGAAGTCCTCCATGAGGTCGTCCTTGCGGCGCTGTTTTTCCTCGAGGGAGAGGCCGGGAGTATGCTGGATGGCGGCTATGCCGCTGCCCACGTCGGGGATGATGAAGAAATCTTCGTTGCCGACGGCACCGGCGAGAATCTCATGTCCCTTGTCGGTCATGTCGACCGAATGCATCTGCTCGTTGATTACGAAGTACAAGGGGTCGGTAACCACCGGCATCTCACGCTCGTTATCCTGCATGTAGAAATTCTCCGCCTTCTGCAGGAGCACCTTCATTCCGGGTTCGCTCAGGAATTTGATGAGCGGAGAATATTTGGGCAGGCCCTTGTGGGCACGAAGAAGAAGCTTGCCTCCCTCCTTCTCGTCACCCGCGGCTATGGCCTTCTTAGCATCGTTGAGCACCTGGTTCACCAGCGAACGCTGGGCCTGGTAAAGCTTTTCGACGAACGGACGGAACTCCATGAACTGGCCGTCAGCCTCGGTCTGGGAAGTGGGTCCGGATATGATGAGAGGCGTACGTGCATCGTCGATGAGCACGGAGTCAACCTCGTCGACTATGGCATAATGGTGCTTGCGCTGCACAAGGTCGTCGGAATTGATGGCCATGTTGTCGCGCAGGTAGTCGAAGCCGAACTCGTTATTGGTACCGAAGGTAATGTCGCACTCGTAGGCCTTGCGACGGGCGTCGGAATTGGGCTGATGCTTGTCGATGCAGTCTACGGAAAGGCCGTGGAACATGTACAGCGGGCCCATCCACTCGGAGTCACGCTTGGACAGATAGTCGTTGACGGTAACCACGTGCACTCCCTTTCCGGCAAGGGCGTTAAGGAATACGGGGAGGGTTGCCACGAGGGTTTTTCCTTCTCCGGTAGCCATTTCGGCAATCTTACCCTGATGGAGGGCTATACCGCCGATGAGCTGCACGTCGTAATGCACCATATCCCAGGTGATTTCGTTGCCTCCTGCAGTCCAGTGGTTGCGATATACGGCCTTGTCGCCCTCTATGGTCACAAAATCGTGATCGACGGCGAGGCTGCGGTCGAAGTCGTTGGCCGTCACGGTGATGGTACCGTTCTGTGCAAGGCGCCTTGCCGTGGATTTGACTATTGCGAACGCATCGGGAAGAATCTCGTTGAGAGCGGTCTCGATGGCTTCGTCTTCGTCTTTTACAAGCTTGTCGGATTCGGTGGCGAGTTTCTCCTTTTCGGCGATGGGAATGTCCCCGTCGAGTTCGACGCGTATCTGGGCTATGCGGTCCTCGAAGGGCTTCTCCACCTCACGGAGATGTGCCCGCAGGGCGGCCGAGCGTTCGCGCAGGCCGTCGTCGGACAATTTGTCAATTTCGTCGTAGGCTGCAAGGATCTTTGTCAGTAAAGGCTTCACAGCCTTGTAATCCCTTTCGGCCTTGGAACCGAATATAGCCTTTATAATATCTGCAAGTGCCATATGATAATCTATGTATAGTCTGCAAATTTAACCAATAATTGGCTATTACAAAAATTTTGCCTATGTTTGCAGTCCCATTGCCGCAGGATTAGCACATCGGTAGTGCATTGGCTTCCCAAGCCAAGGAGGAGGGTTCGACTCCCTTATCCTGCTCAAAAAAGGCGGTGACCAGGATGCTGGCCACCGCCTTTATTTAATTCCGGGGTACCGGATTCTAGTATCCGAACACTTCTTCGAGAGGTACGACCTGCACGGGGCCGAGGGTCTTGAGGAAGGCCTGGTCGAGGTCGGCGGGATTGCCGAGAAGCGAGTAGGTGTACTTGCGTCCGGCCACCCACTCCTGCTGCACGGCCTTTACATCCTCGAGCGTCATATTGCAGATAGCTTCAAAGTCGGCCTTGTCGGTGGGCTCGTCGAGTCCGAGGCGACGGCAGTTCCTGTAGAGATTCAGCACTTCTGCACCGGTCACACGGCGGGTGCGCATGCGGGAAATGATACCTTCCTTCGCTATCGCGAACGCAGCCTCCGACTCGGGCATCTCCTCGATTATCTCGCGGAAGCCGTTGTAAGCACTCTGAAGCTTGTCGTTCTGACTGGCTATGAAGGCGAAGAAGATATAGTCGTTCTGGAGGTTGGAAGGTTCGCGAAGGATGGCGGTGGCACTGTAGGCCAGGCCGCGGGCTTCGCGCATCTCCTGGAAGACTATGCTGTTCATTCCGCCCCCGAAATACTCGTTATAGAGGGAGATTCCGGGCTTGGCGGCAGCATCGAACTTGCGGTCTATGCCAGTGTACTGCAGATAATAGAACTGCTTGGAGTCGTAGGGAGCTATGATTACCTTGGATTCCTCAACGGGGAGAGTTGCGCTGTACTTCTCCTCGAGCACCTCGGGATTCTCACCTATGATGTGATACTTCTTGAGGTCTGCCTTGACAGCACCTTCACTCTTGGGACCGTAATAAAGGATCTCGTGACCCTTGCCGGCCAGGTCGCGTACAGCGGCAAGCAGGGCTTCGGAACTCAGGGCTGCAACTTCCTCGTTGGTGGGGGTGATGCTGCGTACGAACTCGGGGCCATAGAAAGTGTAGGTCTGAAGGGCGGTGAAGCAAGCGCGCTGGTTGGCCTTGGCCATGAAGCGGGCCTTGAACACGTCGTTCTTGTAGTTGGCGAGGACGGCTTCGTCCGGAACTGCGTTGTAAAGGAGATGCTCGACTATGCCGAGAGCCTCGGGCAGATTCTCGCTGAGGCCGCTCACGCTGAGTACTGAATTGTGATCGTCGGCATGTACGCTGAACTCGCAGGCCAGGTCGTACATCTTCTTTGCAATCTCTTCCCTGCTCATCTCGGGAGTGCCGAGGTAAGGCAGATACTCGAAGGCGTATTCAAGGGTGGGATCGTCCTGGGCGCCACGGTTGTAGATGAACTGCAGGCTGGCGATCTCGTTGGTCTCATTCTTCTTGTAGAGCACGTCGACACCGTCGCTGAGGCTGAACTTCTTCATATCCTTGCCGAAGTTCACGAACACAGGCTCGATGGGCTTAACCTCGCTGGCGCTGATCTCCTCGAGGAAGGCGCTGCGCTTGTCGCGGTTGGTTGCGATGGGGGTGATGGCGGGAGCCTCGATCTTCTTCTGTTTGGTATCGATGCCCTGGCGCTTGTACACTACGGCATAGCTGTTTTCGCCCAGATACTCGTTGGCGAAGTCGATAACGTCCTGCTTGGTCACCTTGCTGTAACGCTCTATGTCGAGGGCGGCATCCTTCCAGTCGATGCCGGCGATGAAAGCGTTCACGAAAGCGTGGGCACGGGCGCGGTTGCTCTCGAGTTCCTTCATCTTCTGAAGACGTATGTTGTTGATGGTGGCACTGATAAGCTCTTCGTCAAAGTCGCCGGAACGGAGTTTTGCAATCTCTTCGAGGGCAAGGTCGCGCACCTCTTCAAGGGTCTGTCCCTGAGTGGGATATCCCATGGCGAGGAAGAAGCTGTAATCGGGCTGGGTGTTAACTCCCGCTCCGACGTACAGGGCCTTCTGCTGCTGGTTGATATCGAGGTCGATGAGTCCGGCCTGGCCGTTGCTGAGGATGCTGCCGGCAATCTCGGAAACAGCCGTTGTCTTGAGGTCGGTCTCGCCGGGAAGACGCCATCCCATGGCTACCATTTCGGATTCAAGACCAATGACTTCCTTTACTACAGGCTCCACAATGGGCTCCTCGGGCTCGTACTCAAGCTTGGGGATGTCCGGATTGGGCTCCCAGTCACCGAAGTACTTCTCGATGGTCTTCACCATCTCCTTGGGATTGAAGTCACCCGAGACGCAGATCGCCACGTTGTTGGGACGGTAGTAGGTATTGAAGGTCCTCTTGATGTTGGTGATCGAAGGGTTCTTGAGCTGTTCCTGGGTCCCCAGCACTGTCTGGGTACCGTAGGGGTGATGAGGGAAGAGGGCGGAGAAAATAGCCTCCCAGAGCTTGCGGCTGTCGTTGGTGAGGCTCATGTTGTACTCCTCGTACACAGCCTCGAGCTCGGTGTGGAAACCGCGGATGACGCTGTTGCGGAAGCGGTCGGCCTGGATCTTCGCCCAGTTATCGATCTGGTTGGAAGGAATGTCCTCAGTATAGACGGTCTCGTCGTAGGAAGTCCAGGCATTGGTTCCGCGGGCACCGATCATGCTCATCATCTTGTCGTACTCGTTGGGGATGGCAATCTGGGATGCCAGATAGCTCACGGAGTCGATCTTCTGGTAGAAGAGCTTGCGGGCGGCGGGATCGGTGATGGTGCGGTACTCCTCATAGAGTTCCTCTATCTTGTCGAGATAGGGCTTTTCGGCCGCATAGTCCTGGGTGCCGAAGTTCTCGGTGCCCTTGAACATGAGATGCTCGAAGTAATGGGCGAGGCCGGTGGTCTCCTTGGGGTCGTTCTTTCCACCTACGCGCACTGCGATGTAGGTCTGGATGCGGGGCTCTTCCTTGTTGACGGTCATATAGACCTTGAGCCCGTTGTCCAGGGTGTAGATCTTGGATTTCATGGGGTCTCCGGAAACGGTTTCATATTTTCCGCAACCGGAGATGCCGGCAGCCACCATGGCCACCAGGCAGAATTTGATTAATTGTTTAAGCATATTGGCTTGGGTAAAAATTCAAAAAGGTAAAATTTTCACAAAGATAATTCTTTATTCCATAATTTTTTATACATTTGCGATGAAGTTTTTCATAGTTTAAGTTTAGGTTAAGTAGCGGGGAACTCGCAGGGATGCGGGTCCCCGTGAAGTTTTTTATCGGAAACTATTTTTCTGTTTTTGAACTTTTTTTACGTTTCCCCTGCCCACCTTTGCACAAAAAAGCTCGAACTATGAAGACTATCCACAGACTGCTGGCGGCGCTCCCCTTCCTTATGGGAGCCATCTGCCTCTCCTCCTGCACAAAAACCCCGGTACTGCCGGAAGACGCCATCCTTGCTATACGCATGGGCGGTGCCACACGGCTCTCGCTTCCGGACACTTCCGATTTTATACTGCGGCTTTACGGGCCAGGTAACAAAACCGTATATGACGGACCATACGGGAACGCTCCTTCAGAGATGCAGTTGTCTCCCGGCAATTATCGTGTGGAGGCCCTTTCCTGCTCGTTTTCAATGCCGGCTTTCGACTGTCCCCAGTTCGGCGACGAGCAGAGCCTGTCGCTGGGCGAGGGCGAGTACCGCAACGTGGAACTGCTGTGCCGTCAGCGCAACGCAGGCGTGCGTCTGATCGTGAATGACACCTTCGTAGCCAATTACGTAAAGGCCGACCTGTATCTGCGCTCGGCGGACGGAACCCTGATGTACGACTTCCGGGAAACCCGCACAGCCTTCTTCAAGCCCGGGCCGGTCGCCCTGATGATGAACGATTCCGGGAAGTCACGCACCCTGTTTACCCGCAACATGGATGCGGGCGAGATGCTTCTGGTTGAACTTTCCGCCTCCGAACACATGCCCGTGGCACGGTTGCTTTCCGGAGGCAGCATAGAAATAGCAATAGATACGACACGCAAATGGACGAGCGGACGCTTCGCTTATGACGGAGGGGCCACCGATCCTTCCGGCGACATCACACCGGGAGGAAATCCCGGCAATCCATTCAGCGTTGCTGAAGCCAGGCGCAAAGCCGGGAGCAAGGACGTTTGGGTATGCGGATACATAGTCGGCGGAGACCTCAGCTCTAAAGGCTGGAACAGGACCGCGCCGTTCCAGTCAAGGACGAACCTGGCCATAGCCGACTCCCCCACCTGCACCGAACGTGACCTGTGCTTGTCGGTAATGCTGCCCAAAGGCGACATACGAGATGCGCTGAACCTCGTGGACAACGACCTTCTCTGGCACAAGGTGCTGATAAAAGGAAGCATAGTGGAGGCGTACTACGGGCTGCCCGGCCTCCAGTCGCTCAAGGATTACCGGCTCTAACGTCGCGGACTAGCGTTCTGCGGAAGCGAGCAGGTCGTCACGCATAGCGGAGAAGTACTTCTGCGTGTGCCTGAAGAATTTGCGATAACCGTCGCAGAGATAGTTGCGTCGCTCGAAACGATGTTTGGGGCAGCCTCCGTGGCAAAGTGCGAAGAACTCGCAGCGCAGACATTCCCCGGGAAGGGAATTTCGCTTCGCTATGCCGAAGGCCGTCTGCTGAGGGGATGCCATCATCTCGGACAGCTTGTCGTGGAAGATGTTTCCTATTTTATACTGCGGATAAACGAAATGGTCGCAGCAGTAAACGTCACCGTTGTGCTCGACTACCGCATTCCCTCCGCAGGTTTCCGCGAAACTGCAGGTGGCGGGCATCACTCCGCACATGTTGGCGAGAGTAGCGTCGAACCAGTTCACGAACACTCTCCCTACGTCTCCGGCCGATAGCCATGAGTCGAATACGTCGCAGAGGAAGGTGCCGAACCCGAGCCCGCTGACGCTCCACGGAGCCAGCACGGCATCGGCATCGTGCGGATCCACGATCACGGGTCTGGAATTCTTAACCCTCCTGGCGACCAGACCGTCCTGCGAAGGATATCGTACGTGCTCGACAACCGGTGAGAACTGTATGAAGGCCGTGCCGAGACTCTTCAGAAAGTTATAAACCTC
>CAMHTE010000011.1 GCA_946187975.1 uncultured Bacteroidales bacterium
TCATGGCGTTTACCAGGATGGCGGCGTGCATGTTGTCGCCGAACATGGTAAAGAAGCGCGCGAAAAGCTGGAAGGTGGGGTTTCCCGGGGGGTGACCCACTTCGAGTTTATATGAAGAAGCTATGAACTCACCGCAGTCCCAGAAAGAAGCGGAGGGTTCTATGGTGGAGAGATAGGTGACCGCCGCCACCGCGAAGGCGGCCAGCGCGGCTATCCTGTTCCACAACTTGAATTTCTTGTTGTCCATATCGTGCAAAGATACAAAACAAAACCTTTATCTTTGCAAAAATCGCAGCACTCATGGCCAAGGCGGACAACGACTGGAAAAAAAGACTCGGGGTCGTGTACTCTACCGACCCTTCGTTCAATTACGCGACAGCAGCGGAGGAAGAAGAGCAGACCCTTCCCCCTGCGAAGCAGCGGCTCATCGTGACCATAGACCGCAGGCAGCGTGCGGGCAAGCAGGTTACGCTAATCAAGGGTTTCATCGGTACCAGTGACGACCTTGCATCATTGGCCAAAACCCTAAAAACCAAATGCGGCGTAGGCGGCACGGCCAAGGACGGAGAGATCACCATTCAGGGCGACCTCCGCGACAAGATCACCACCCTGCTGCTCGGAATGGGATACAACGCAAAACGCGGAAACTGACATGGATACAGGCATACTCCACCTTCCGGTCACGGAAACGGCGGCAGCTTCGGCTCCGCTGTGGAGTGAGCTTGCCTTCAACCGCTGGGCGGTGGTGGCGGCGACGCTTCTCGCCATTCTCGTGCTCAGCGAATTCATTCGCGTTTTCCCCCGCCTCGTGGACTGCCTCGTGCGCAACAGGGGAAGCCTCGAACTCGAGCACAGCGTCAGTTTTGCGCGCAGCCGCAACCATTGCTCCCTAGGGCTTCTGCCCGCATTGATACTGGTAATCGACCGCTACGGAGTTCTTCTTCCCTCATTTGCCCCCGGCATCGAAAGGACTTTCCTGCGCTTTGCAATGGCAGCTGCGCTTCCGCTGGGATGGATACTTCTGCGGCTGCTCATGCAGACGCTCTTCTTCGCATTTGCTTCCCGCCGCTTCGACGGCGAATCCCGTGCAACCGTACGGCACATCCCCTTCAATTTCTTCTGCCTGGGCATGGCTGTGCTGCTGCCGCTGCTGGGAGTGATGGTGCTTGCAGGGGCTTCGGACGCGTCCGTGCGGACGATGGTGACCATATGGTTTGTGCTCAACTGGACCGTGTCGACCTACCGTACGGGACTGTATTTGAGCGGAGGATGTTCGCGATTTGCAACTTTTTTGTACCTTTGCAGCTCCGAATTTGTTCCGGCCGGGATGGTGGCCGCCACCGCCCTCGCCCTGTAAAGCGCGAACACGATGAAAATTTTGATATCTCAGCACGCGCCGGCCAAAATGACCGCGTACGATAATCTCCAGGAAAAATACGGAGCAGAACTGGATTTTCATCCTTTCTTCAGCGTTGAGCCGCTCTCGTCCAGAGAGTTCCGCGAACAGCGCATAAACCTTGCCGATTATACGGCCGTGACCTTCTCGTCCCGCCACGCAATCGACGCATACTTCAAACTCTGCGAAGAACTGCGCGTGAAGGTGCCCGAGACCATGAAGTATTTCTGCTCCACCGAACTGGTGGCCAATTACCTGCAGAAGCACATAGTTTTCCGCAAACGCAAGATATTTTACGGCGACGGCAGTCCCGAGTCGGTAGCAGCGCTCATAGGTCCCAAGCACAAAGGAGAGAAATTCCTCATTACCAAATCGTTGGGAGCCAATGTCGATCGTCTTACCATGCTCTTCGACCAGGCCGGTCTGGACTATACCGAAGCCGAAATGGTAAAGAGCGTCACCCAGGACCTTCATTCTCTCGACCTCCCCTCCTACGACATGGTTGTTATGTATAATCCTGCGGACGTAAAGTCACTTTACGAGAACTTCCCCGACTTCAAACAGGGAGGGATCAAGTTCGTGTCCTTCGGCAAGAGCATAGTGAAGGCCATGGAAGAGGCCGGACTTACCATCGAAATCAAGGCACCCACCCCGGAAGCACCGTCCGTGGCAAGGGCTATCGAGCTTTATCTCGGACAGCAAAAGTAATACAATGGACCTCAGGGGCAACACGTTACGCAAAGACGAACGGCTGTCCGGCAAGAAGTCCATCGCCACCCTTCTCGCCGACGGCAGATGGGGTGTGCACGGCTGCATCAAATACTGCTGGATGCACAGGGTTCCCGGGGATGGAGCGGACGCTGCGGAAATGCCTTCGCGGCTGCTGGTGTCGGTTCCCAAACGGCTGTTCAAGCGCGCAGTAAAGCGCAACCTCCTGAAGCGGCGCATGCGCGAGGCGTGGCGTATCCAAAAGCCCGCCGGCATCGACATACTCCTGCAATTCAACGAGCCTGAGGTGGCGGATTATCCTTCCATTCTGGAAGCGGTGACGGGGATTATCGAGAAGATCTCCAGGGGATGAAGATTCTTAAAGCCATACTGACCGCGCCTTTCATACTGCTGATAAAGTTTTACCAGCTATGCATCTCGCCGCTAAAGCCCCCGACCTGCCGTTTTACTCCCACCTGCTCGCAGTACGCGCTGGAAGCATTCCGGAAATACGGGCCGTTTAAAGGGTTCTGGCTATCGCTCAAACGAATACTGCGCTGCCATCCGTGGGGCGGATCGGGATATGACCCGGTACCGTAAATTATTAGTATCTTTGCCTGTATGATACTCGTTACTGACAGCGGAGCCACCAAGGCTGACTGGAGACTTGTCCGGAAGGACGGTACCCCCGTGGAGCGCCTTCTCACCGAAGGGATGAACGTGTCGTCGATGGCGTCTGACGCGGTTTTAGGCATAATCCGCAAGGCCGCGGAAGCCTTCAGTCAATACAGCGGGGACATTTCCGGGGTCTATTTCTATACGGCCGGCGTGGTAACGGAACAGATCAGGCACAGTCTGACCGCTGCCCTGAAGGAGATTGCACCTAAGGCCGAACCCGAAATATGGGACGACCTTACGGGCTGCGCCAGAGCCGTCTGCGGGCACGCTCCAGGCATCGCCGCCATACTCGGTACCGGTTCCAACTCCTGCCAGTTCGACGGCAAGGCCATCACTGCACACATCAATACCGGCGGATTCATCCTGGGCGACGAGGGCAGCGCTTCCGCACTGGGGAAATTATTCGTATCCGACCTTATCAAGGGACTGGTTCCCAAAGAGATAGCAGATGCATTCGCAAAGGACCACGACTCTTCCTACGCCGGCATAGTACAGAAGGTCTATCGTTCCGCCGGATCCCCTTCGGGGTATCTGGGCAGCCTAGCGCCGTTCATTCTCGAGCACTACTCCCTTCCTTATATAAAAGATATGGTCGACGGCAACTTCCGCGCTTTCATCGACCGCTGCCTCCGCAGGTACGAGGTCGAGAAATACCCCGTCGGCATCGTGGGAGGCTTCGGCTGCGCCTGCAGGCATATCTTCGGGCCCCTCGCGGAAGAGGCCGGAATTAAGGTGTCGGGCTATATCTCCGAACCCGTCGAAGGGCTCATTAAATACCATACTTGCTGATGCGCACGACCGAACAGGATTCTAATTACGGGCATCTGGATGCCATGAATTCCGGCGAACTCCTCCGGGCGATGAACTCCGAGGACCGCAAGGTTGCGGAGGCCGTGGAAGGATGCATTCCGCAGATTGAGGCGCTCGTGGACGCGATTTGTGAGCGCATGCTCCGCGGAGGGCGCGTGTTCTACACCGGTGCCGGAACCAGCGGCCGTCTGGGCATAGTGGACGCCTCCGAGATCCCTCCCACCTACGGGGTGAAGGGTCGCTTCATAGGGCTGATAGCCGGCGGGGACGGTGCCATACGCACGGCTGTCGAAGGCGCAGAAGACAATCCCCTGCAGGGCTGGAAAGATATAGAGGTCTTCGAGCCCACGCCGGATGATACCGTAATTGGCATTGCTGCTTCCGGGACCACTCCCTATGTGGTTGGAGCGGTGCGCGAAGCCCGCAGCCATGGCTTGCTCACTGGCTGCATCACCTGCAACGAAGGCGCGCCCGTCGCAGCGGAAGCGGAACACCCCATAATCTGCGTGGTAGGTCCCGAGTTCGTTACCGGCAGCACCCGCATGAAGGCGGGTACCGCCACCAAACTCATCCTCAACATGATCTCCACCTCGGTGATGATACTGCTCGGACACGTGAAGGGCAGCCGCATGGTGGATATGCAGCTCAGCAACAGCAAACTCGTCGATCGCGGCACACGCATGATAATGGACGAGACCGGAATAAGCGACTACGAATTCGCCCGGAAGCTCCTTCTCGAGCACGGATCGGTGCGCAAAGCAGTGGATGCCTATGCCGGCTAAAGACAACATCCGGGATATTTTCGACGACATCGCCCCGGGGTACGACGCATTCAACCATATCACCTCACTGGGCATGGACAGGGCATGGCGCCGCAGGGCCATACGGCAGATACGCGGCGAGGATGTCCTGGACGTAGCCTGCGGCACGGGCGATTTCGCGATAGCCACAGCCCGCAAACTCCGTTGCCGCGTTACCGGAGTGGACATTTCCGAGGGAATGCTGGCGGAGATGCGTCGGAAAGTGGCGCGCGAGGGTGTTCCCGGCGTTACCGCCGAAGAAGGTGACTGCGCCGCCCTGCGCTTTGCGGACAGCAAGTTCGACTCCGTCACAGTGGCTTTCGGAGTACGCAATTTCGAGGACAGGCCGAAGTGCCTGCGCGAAATCCTCCGAGTGCTCAAGCCCGGAGGACGCTTCGTAATGCTGGAACTGGGAGTCCCGGACAACGGCCTGGTCCGCTCGCTTTTCAACTTCTATTTTACCCGGATAATGCCGCTCATTGGCAGGAGCATCTCGGGCAACGAGGCCGCATACCGCTATCTTCCCGCGTCAGTGCTCGCCTTCCCAGGTCCGGACGAGTGGATGCGCACCATGCGCGAAGCCGGATTCACCGCAGTCCGTCACCGTTCTCTCACCTTCGGCATCTGCCGGATGTACATAGGGGAGAAGTAGCTGGCAAGGGGCAATAAACACGATGCCCCATATCCATTTGGATATTTGCATGTTCTCGTTATATTTGTGGTTAAAGCGATAGTAATATGAAATACAGCAGCTATATCTCACTTTTTTTTATTCTGGTATCCCTTTCCGGCTGCTTCCTAAAGAACGCATACGATATTTCAGCAGACCATGCCATCAGAGTGTGCAATAATGGTAAATATGGAATTTTGGCCGAATGCGACATGTCAAAAGTGCATTTTTATCATGAAAAACCCATATGGTGTCGTTATGATCTGCCAATCGATTCGCTCCTTGAATTCTACTGTATAGCACCCGGAGGACGACTAGCGATTGACGAGATTCCCGGACTCAGAAAAAAAGGATTCAATGAAACCGATACATTGTCTGTTTATATTTTCAATATAGACACTTTGTATAAGTATAGTTGGGAACAAATATGGGCCGGAGACAGGTTTTGTGTCAGATATGATCTTTGTAAAAAGGAGATGGAGGGGAACCGTATTTTCTATATAAACTATCCTCCTTCGGAATCCATGAAGGACATACACATGTACCCACCATATGATACCGTTATCGAACGGGAAAACAACTATTAAACAGAGCATTCATGAACAGGTCGGTATTATTGCTATTAATTATTGTGTACGCGTTGACAGGATGTAAAGATCCCGTAAGAAACTATCATTCGTATGTAAGAGTTATCAATAATTCGGACATGGAATTGCTTGCAATAAATGCAAAAACTACCAAATTTGATTATTACGACAATCTAAGCCATTATTGTAACTATTATTTACACTGTGATGAGTATCGCGAGTATTATCCAAGTATGCATGTGGAGGAACTGGTGGAAAGGGCATACATATCTCCCCATTCCAAAAAAGAAGACGGTATTTGGTGCCATGCCGCATACGAATTAGTTTTAGAATGGTATGGAAAGACTTCTCTCCTGTTTATCGACTGCGCAAAAATACCATATGTCGATTTGGAAAAAGGAGCGGAGTTGAAGAGCATTTGCGTCCGGTATGATGTCTCTCTGAATGATTTGGAAGAACTTGACTGGACCGTCACATTCCCTCCCACCGAAGCCATGCGAGGGATAACCATGGACCCGGATTTTGATACTATCGTTGAATTGGCAAAATCGCCTTAATCAGGGATTAAAGCCCTGGCAGGAGGAGGTAGGTGTTGAGTTACAGCGCCAGGCCGGCTCCCATCAGGAGTACGAGGGCGAAGGTGCCCATCACCAGCATGGGGAGCATGGGGTCGAGGGCGGCGTCGGTGCGGGTCCAAACACCGCGGAGGTGAAGGACATACAGCGGCAGCATGAGCAGGAAGAGCCAGTTCTTCCAGCACGGAGTAAGCGCCAGCAGGCAATAGGCAATCATGCAGGCCCAGCCGAGGCAGATAAGGACGGTCTGGTAGATGCGCGCGCGATTGAGGCCGAGACGCAGGGCCACGGTACGTCGGTTGGGCGCGTCGGTCGACATGTCGCGTATGTTATTGACGTTCAGCACTCCCATGCTGAAGAAGCCCACCGCCGACGCGGGCAGCGCCAGCATCCACGAATCGATGTCGTGTACGCAGACGAAGTATGAGCCCATCACGCTGACAAGCCCGAAAAATATAAATACGTAGAAGTCGCCCAGGCCCCTGTAACCGTAAGGATTGCGGCCGAGGGTATAACGCATCGCAGCCACTATGGCGCAGGCTCCGAGGGCCAGCAGGGCGAGCGCTGGAATACAGAGCAGCGTGCCGAACGACACCCAGATCATTGCGGTTCCGCTGATGCAGCACAACATCACGAACAGCGCTATCAGGCGCTTCATGCCCTGTATCGAGAGCACTCCCGAATTGAGTCCGTAACCAGGGCCCTGGCGTTCGGCGGTATCCGTGCCCGAAAGCACGTCGCCGAGTTCGTTGCTAAGATTGGACAGTATCTGCAGGCACACGGTGGTAAGGCAGACAAGCAGCACCACGGTCCAGCCCACCCTGTACCGGGCAACGGCTATGAAAGAACCCATGAGCACCCCCGCCAGCGACAGAGGCAGGGTGCGAAGCCGCATGGAAGAAACGGCAGCCTTGAAAGAACCCATATTAATCCAGTTTTAGTACCGCCATGAAGGCGCTCTGGGGAACCTGCACCTTGCCTATCTGGCGCATGCGCTTCTTTCCCTCCTTCTGCTTCTCGAGCAGTTTGCGCTTGCGCGTGACATCGCCTCCGTAGCACTTGGCCGTAACGTCCTTGCGCACCTGTTTGACAGTCTCGCGGGCGATAATCTTAGCACCGATGGCTGCCTGCACGGGAATGTCGAACTGCTGGCGCGGGATCAGGTCCTTGAGCTTGACGCACATCTTGCGTCCGAATTCGTAGGCGTTGTCGGCGTGGATGAGCGTGGAAAGTGCGTCGGCAGGCTCGCCGTTCAGCAGGATGTCCAGCTTCACGAGATGCGCCGGACGGTAGCCGTTAATGTGGTAGTCGAACGACGCATAACCCTTGGATATGCTCTTGAGCTTGTCGTAGAAGTCGAAGACTATCTCCGACAGGGGCATGTCGTAATTGAGCTCCACGCGGTCGGAAGTGATGTAATGCTGGCTAACCAAGGTTCCGCGCTTGTCCAGGCAGAGTTTCATGACCGGGCCGAAGAACTCGCTCTTGCTGATTATCTGAGCCCGGATGAAGGGCTCGTCTATGCGGTCGATGAGAGTGGGGGCCGGCAGTCCGGAAGGATTGTGGACGTCCAGCACCTCTCCCTGCGTAGTATATACCTTATATGATACGTTGGGGACGGTGGTGATGACGTCCATGTCGAATTCGCGGAAGAGGCGCTCCTGCACTATCTCCAGATGCAGCAGGCCCAGGAAGCCGCAGCGGAATCCGGAACCCAGCGCCAGCGAACTCTCCGGCTCGTAAACGAAGGATGCGTCGTTGAGCTGGAATTTCTCCAGAACTGTGCGCAGCTCCTCGAACTTGTCCGCCTGCACCGGGTACATGCCCGCGAAAACCATGGGCTTGACTTCCTCGAAACCGGCTATCGCCTCCTTGCAGGAATTCTCCGCTCCCGTAATGGTATCTCCCACCTTGACCTCGGCCGCACTTTTGATGCCGGAAATGATGTATCCCACGTCGCCGCAGCCAACTTCTGCCGAAGGCACCAGCTTCATCCGGAGTATTCCCACCTCCTCGGCGTCGTACTCCATCCCGGTATTGAAGAATTTCACCTTCTGACCCTTGCGTATGCTGCCGTTCTTGACCTTGAAGTAGGCCACCACCCCGCGGAAGGGGTTGAAGACGGAGTCGAAGATGAGAGCCTGAAGGGGTGCGTCGGGGTCTCCCTCCGGGGCAGGGATCTTTTCCACGATGGCATCCAGGATGGGAGCCACTCCCTCGCCCGTGCGGGCGGAGATGCGGTAGATATCTTCGGCCTTGCAACCGATGAGGTCGATTATCTGGTCCGCCACCACGTCGGGCTGGGCGGAATCCATATCTATCTTATTGAGTATGGGGATGATTTCCAGTCCGTGGTCGATAGCCTGGTAGAGATTGGCAATGGTCTGCGCCTGAACCCCCTGGGAGGCATCCACTACCAGCAGCGCGCCCTCGCAGGAAGCTATGCTGCGGCTGACCTCGTAACTGAAGTCCACATGGCCCGGAGTATCGATGAGATTGAGCACATAGCCCTTGTAGCGCATCTGGATGGCATGACTCTTAATAGTGATGCCCTTTTCGCGCTCAAGGTCCATGTCGTCCAGCACCTGCGCTTCCATATCCCTCTCGCTCAGAGTCTGGGTAAGTTCCAGCAGACGGTCCGCCAGAGTGCTCTTTCCGTGATCGATATGGGCTATTATGCAGAAATTGCGGATATTCTTCATCTCCATAGGCTGCAAAGATACAAATTATAATTATCTTTGTGAGTTATGAAAACCATTCAAGACCTCAAAGACATTGCTTCCCAAGTCCGTCGCGACATAGTTCGGATGGTTTCGGCGGCCGGATCCGGCCACCCGGGAGGATCCCTGAGCAGCACCGACATCATGACTGCACTGTATTTCAGTGAAATGGACCATAATCCGGCTACCTGGACCAGGGACGCCAAGGGTCAGGATGCCTTCATCCTGTCCGCCGGACACCTCGCACCGGTCTATTACTCAGTACTTGCCCGTGCCGGATACTTCGATCCCAAGCTGATGGGCACGCTCCGCAAATTCGGCAGCGACCTGCAGGGCCACCCGGCAATCGGACACGTCAAGGGTATCTTCCAGCCCTCCGGCTCTCTCGGACAGGGCCTCTCAGCAGCTGCCGGCATCGCGCTGGCGAAGCAGCTCGACGGAGATCCGCACCGTGCATTCGTACTCTGCGGTGACGGCGAAAGCGAGGAAGGTCAGATCTGGGAAGCCGCGATGTTCGCAGCACACCACAAGCTGGACAACCTTGTAGCAATAACCGACTGGAACGGCCAGCAGATCGACGGCCCCATCGACAGCGTCGCCGGCGTAGGGGAACTCAACGAGAAGTGGCTCGCCTTCGGATGGGACGTAATCGTTGCCGACGGACACGACTTCGAGTCCATCCTCGGAGCCTTGGAACTCGCTCGCAAGAAAGACGGCAAGCCCAAGATGATACTCTTCAAGACCGAAATGGGTCACGGAGTGGACTTCATGGCCGGCACCCACAAGTGGCACGGCAAAGCCCCTTCGGCAGAACAGTGCGAGGCCGCCCTCGCCCAGCTTAAAGAAACTTTGGGAGACTATTAATATGAAAAAGTATATAGATTCAGGTAAGAAAGACACCCGCAGCGGTTTCGGTGTCGGACTTCTCAAGGCCGGTCAGCTCAACCCCAACGTAGTTGCCCTTGCCGCCGACCTCAAAGGCTCGCTCAAGATGGATGCCTTTGCCGAGGCCTTCCCCGAAAGGTTCATCGAGTGCGGCATCGCCGAATCCAACATGGTTGGCGTGGCGGCAGGTCTCGCCCTCGCCGGCAAGGTTCCATTCTGCGGCTCGTTCGCCGAGTTCGTGACCGGACGCGTGTACGACCAGGTACGCCAGGAAGTATGCTACGGTAAAACCAACGTTAAACTCGCCTCTTCCCATGCGGGCATCACCCTCGGAGAAGACGGAGCCACCCACCAGACCATGGAGGATGTGGCCCTTATGCGCGTGCTCCCCAACATGACCGTGCTGGTTCCCTGCGACTTCAACCAAACCGTACAGGCCACCATCGCGGCGGCGGCATACGACGGCCCCGTCTATCTGCGTTTCGGCCGTCCTTCGGTGCCCAACTTCACCGATCCGGACGAAAAGTTCGAAATAGGCAAGATCTACGTCCTCAACGAGGGCAAGGATGTGTCCATCATAACCAACGGCCACCTCGTTTGGGAGGCCCTTCAGGCTGCGGAAGCGCTTGAGGCCGAAGGCATCAGCGCCGAAGTGCTGAACGTCGCTACCGTAAAGCCCCTGGACGAAAAGGCACTGCTCGCATCCCTGAAGAAGACCGGCGCTGCAGTTGTAGCCGAGGAGCACGCCTCCGCAGGCGGACTCGGAGATGCAGTCGCAGCAGTCCTTGCAGCCAACGCTCCGGCTCCCGTAGAGTTCGTGAACGGCGGCGACAAGTTCGGTCAGTCCGGAACTCCTGCAGAGTTGATGGCAGCCTTCGGGCTCGATGCGGCACATATTGCGGCCGCGGCTAAAAAAGCCATTTCCCGCAAATAAACCTTTGCGCCCCCGAGGCATCAAATGCCTTGTATGGACCAAAAGGAAAAGGAGTTCAGGTCTCTGGTGGACCGCTACAGCGAGCCGCTCTATTGGCATGTTCGCTCACTGGTAGGTTCCCACGAGGATACCGACGACCTCCTGCAGGAAATATTCCTTAAGGCATGGCAGGCTCTTCCCTCTTTCAGGGGAGAGTCTGCGGTTTTTACATGGCTATGGCGCATAGCCACCAACGAGGCCCTGGGCTTCCTGCGGAAGCAGAAAGTACGCTCCGTGCTCAGCTTCGGGCGCATCGATGCGGAAGCCGAACGCGTTGCCGGCAACGACCCGTGGTTCGACGGTGACGCCGCACAACGCAAGTTCGCGGTCGCTCTCGCCAAACTTCCCTCAAAGCAGAAATCCGTCTTCTGCATGCGCTACTTCGAAGAACTTCCATACGAAAAGATTTCGGAGATAACCGGCACATCCGTGGGGGCGCTGAAAGCCTCTTACCACATGGCCGCCGAAAAACTCAAGATCTTTATTTCGGAAGAAAATTAAACCTTTATATGCAAAACCCGTCTAATGTGTCGGTATGAAAAAGGAAATGAACTATAAGGTACCTGAAGGATATTTCGAGGACTTGCGCGCGAAGCTCTCGGCAATACCCGCGCAGCAGCCTGAAAAGGTAAGCGCCGTTTCCAGGTTCACGCCCTATCTCGCACTGGCTGCCTGCTTTGCCGCAGCAATCATCATTGGCACAGGCATCCTCACCCGGACCACCACCCCGGCGGCCTCGGAAGACGAAATTATCGAGTATCTGGTTCAGTCGGACCTCTCACTCACTCAAATCGAAAATTATTTATCATTAAACGAGTAATTGCATTATGAAAAAGTTAGCAGCATCCATTATCGCACTCAGCCTTGTTCTCGGCGCAGCCGCACAAGGACAGCCCAGGGGACCCAAAGGTCCCGGAGAACCCGGCAAAATGCAGCACAAGGAGGCGGTGAACCGCCTTGAGAGCGAGCACGTCGCATTCCTCACCAACTCTCTAGACCTCTCGCCCGAAGAAGCACAGGCATTCTGGCCTGTTTACAATAAGGCAAAGAAGGAAGACCGCGAAAGCTACAAGGCTGTACAGGAGAAGGGCAAGGCCCTGCGCGAAGCCCTCAAGGAGCAGAAGTCCGAGGACGAAATCGCAAAGCTCCTGAACGAATACCAGAAAGCGAAGGCCGACAAGAAAGACGTATTCGCAGCCTACACCAATGATTTCATCAAGGCTGTCGGCGTTACCAAGACGGCAAAGTTCTTTATCTCGGAGGAAAATTTCCGCAACAAGCAGATCCACAACCTCGGAGGACGTGGCCCTCAGCAGGGACACGGACAGTTCAAGGGACAGGGCCAGGCCAAAGGCCAGGGACAGCGCCCCGGACCGCGTCCGAACGGAGAGAAACCCGAAAAGTAGGTCTTTCATCAATTAATAGTGTTTGAATAAATCCCCTTCGGGGGATTTTTTTTATATTTGTGGGTTAAGTGTTTTAGAACCTATCATATGACAGATCCTGTAAAGAATTACGTCGAATCTTTCATGGCGGGACTCATCGCCCGCAATCCCGGAGAAAAGGAATTCCATCAGGCCGTACGCGAAGTGGTCGAAAGCGTGGCTCCCTACATCCTTGATTATCCTTACCTCAAGGACCTCAAGATAATGGAGCGCATGGCCGAACCCGAACGCGTGATCATATTCCGCGTCCCCTGGATGGACGACCGCGGACAGGTGCACATCAACCGCGGCTTCCGCGTGCAGATGAACAGCGCCATCGGTCCCTATAAGGGGGGCATCCGCTTCCATGAAAGTGTCAACCTCAGCATAATGAAGTTCCTCGCCTTCGAGCAGACCTTCAAGAACTCCCTCACCACACTCCCCATGGGAGGAGCCAAGGGCGGATCCGACTTCAGCCCCCGCGGCAAGTCCGACGCCGAGGTGATGCGCTTCTGCCAGAGCTTCATGACCGAGCTCCAGCGCCACATCGGGCAGGACACCGACGTTCCCGCCGGCGACATAGGAGTGGGTGGCCGCGAAATCGGCTACCTCTTCGGACAGTACAAGCGCCTGCGCGACGAGTTTACAGGAACACTCACGGGCAAGGGCCTCGCATGGGGAGGCAGTCTCCTCCGCCCCGAGGCTACGGGCTTCGGTGTATGCTATTTTGCACAGGAAATGCTCGCCACCCGCGGCCAGAGCTTCGAAGGCAAGACGGTGGTGGTGTCCGGCGCCGGCAACGTGGCCCAATATGCGGCACGCAAGGCCATGGACCTCGGAGCAAAGGTGGTCACCCTGTCCGACTCGGACGGCTTCATCCACGATCCCGACGGCCTCAACGAGGAAAAGTGGAATTACGTGATGCAGCTCAAGAACATCTACCGCGGACGCATCAAGGAATACGCGGAGAAGTATCCCAACGCCAAATATTATCCCGGAGAGCGCCCGTGGGGCATCCCCTGCGACATAGCGCTGCCTTGCGCCACCCAGAACGAGATAGAAGCCGCCGACGCGGAGAAGATAGTCAAGGGCGGCTGCGGCTGCGTGACGGAAGGTGCCAACATGCCCACCACTCCCGAAGCCATCGCGATCATCCAGAAGGCCGGGCTTCTCTACTCGCCAGGTAAGGCTTCCAACGCAGGCGGCGTAGCCACCTCGGGTCTCGAGATGACCCAGAACTCCATACGTCAGAAGTGGACCGCCGAAGAGGTAGACGCCCATCTGCACCGTATCATGTCCGACATCCACGCAGCCTGCGTCAAGTACGGCAAGGACGAGTCGGGCAACGTCAACTACGTCAAGGGCGCGAATATCGCCGGCTTCATCAAGGTGGCGAACGCCATGGTCGACCAGGGACTCGTGTAAGATGGACTATACTTCCCTGATGAGAACCCGCATCCGGCGGATACTGCTCGTTTGCAACAACTACGACAGTTTCACGCTGGAAGAAGACGGGCGCATAGAAGAGCAGATTACTCACGACTATGCCGAGCTTAACCTGAGCAATCCCCCTTCGATAGTCAGGGCGGAATCGACGGTGGAAGCCCTGTCGCTCGTGGAGGGCGGCAGCCGTTTCGACCTCGTAATTACCATGTACAATGTGGGAGAAGTGGACGTGTTCGATTTCTCCCGCAGGATGAAGGGCTTCTGCCCGGACACTCCCGTAGTGCTTCTGACCTCGTTCAGCAAGGAGGTTTACCGTCAGATCGAAACCGGAGACACCTCCGCCATCGACTACGTCTTCTGCTGGAATAATTCGTCGGAGCTGATAATCACCATAGTCAAACTGCTGGAAGACAGGCTCAACGCCGAACACGACATACTCGACTGCGACGTCCAGGCCATACTGCTCGTGGAGGATTCGGTGCGCTATTATTCCACCTATCTTCCGCTGCTCTACCGGCTTGTGCTGAGGCAGAATATCGACTCCCTTAAGGACGCCCTCAACGAGAACCAGCAGATACTGCGCAAGCGCGCGAGGCCGAAGATACTGCTCGCAACCAACTACGACGATGCTGTCGAACTCTACGAGAAGTATTCCGGCAACCTGCTCGGAGTCATTTCCGACATAGGTTTCGTGCTGCACAAGGGCGACCGTTCCGAGGACGAGAAACTGGATGCCGGCGTAGATCTCTGCAGCCTCATACGCTCGCACAATCCCCACATGCCGATACTCATGCAGAGTTCGCAGGAAAGCATGCGGGACGTGGCGGAACGCCTGGGGACGGGATTCGTGGTCAAGAAGTCGAAAACCCTCACCCACGACGTCAGCGAGTACATCAGCCGCGAGTTCGGCTTCGGCGACTTTGTGGTGAAGGACCCGGAAACGGGAGAGGAGGTGGCGCGAGCTTCCGACCTTTACGGCGTAGAACGCCTGCTGGAAAGCATTCCTCTGCAGACGCTGCAGCCCATGCTGGAACGCAACTACCTGTCGCGCTGGCTACTGGCGAGGGGTATCTTCGATGCAGGATATACCGTCCGGCCTATGACCTTCGACCAGAAGGAGGACCACAGGGCACGCATCGTGAAGGCCATCCACGACTACCGCATAAACCAGGGCCTGGGCGTGGTGGCACGCTTCGACCCGTCCTCGTACAACGACGCCATACGCTTCGCCCGCCTGGGCGACGGTTCCCTCGGAGGTAAGGCGCGCGGACTTGCATTCCTCAACCACATCCTTCAGAAATACAATCTCTACGACAAGTGGGAGGGCGTGCGCGTGCTGGTGCCTCGTACCTTCGTGATTACCAGCAACTTCTTCGACGATTTCATACTTGAGAACGGGCTTCAGTACGTAATCAACTCGGACATCTCCGACGAGGAAATACTTTCCGAGTTCGTGGCTTCCTCACTTCCGGAGAAGCTTACCGAGGCCCTCAAGGTATTCATCAAGAGTTCCCGCACGCCGCTCGCGGTACGCTCGTCTTCAAAACTGGAAGACTCCTACTACCAGCCTTTCGCCGGGGTGTACTCCACCTACATGATACCTCGCACCGACAACGACGACCAGCAGCTCCGGCTTCTGGGCAAGGCCATCAAGAGCGTGTACGCGTCGGTGTACTATGCAGCCAGCAGGGCCTACATTACGGCCACCGCCAACGTTATCTCCGAAGAAAAGATGTCCATCGTGGTCCAGGAGATCTGCGGAAGCGAGGATTCGGGGTATTTTCTCCCTACCTTCTCGGGTGTGGCCCGTTCGCTCAATTTCTACCCCGTAGGCAACGAACGTGCGGAAGAAGGGATGGTCAAACTGGCTTACGGACTCGGCAAGGCCGTCGTGGACGGCGAACAGGTGCTGCGCTTCTCGCCGGAATATCCACAGCACGTGCTGCAGACTTCGACACCCGAACTCACTACCCGCGAAACCCAGAATACGGTCTATGCCCTCAACCTGCAGCCTGACCGCTTCAAGACCTCGGTCGACGACGCGGTAAACCTTGAGCGCCTGAGCGTGGCCGAGTGCGGGAAGTTCAGGACGCTGAAGCTGGTGGCATCCACCTGGGACCTGGAGAACATGCGCATCGTGGATTCCGCCATACCCAATGGACCGAAGTTTATAACCTTCTCACACATACTGCGGTACAACACCTTCCCGCTGGCGGACATACTCAAATGCCTGCTGGACATCGCATCCCGCGAAATGAAGTGCCCGGTGGAGATGGAATTCGCCGCCAACCTCGATGTTCCCCAAGGATATCCTGCCATATTCAACGTACTGCAGATTCGTCCGATATCCATTGACAGCCGGAACAGCATAGTGGATTGGAACGGCATCGACGATTCCGGGGCGTTCATACGCTCGGGAAGCGCCCTCGGCACGGGCTGGACGGAGGGAGTGAAGGACGTGGTTTACCTGAAAGAATCCGCTTTCGATACCGTCCATACCCTGCAGATGGCCGAGGAACTGCGCGCCATCAACGCGCGTATGCGCTCGGAAGGAAAAGGCTACGTGCTGATAGGCTACGGACGCTGGGGTTCCAGCATTCCCTCACTCGGAGTACCCGTCAAATGGGGCGATATCTCGGAGGTGAAGGCGATAGTGGAATGCTGCCTGGAGAACTTCCGGGTAGATCCCAGCCAGGGAACGCACTTCTTCCAGAACATGACCTCGTTCAACGTTGGGTACATCAACGTGGATCCTTTCGCCAGGGACGATGTCTTCGACCATTCTGCCCTGGATGCAATGGGAGCTGTGGAAGAGACGGAATTCTTCCGCCATGTGCGCTTCGAAGGCGACCTCCGCATCTGCATCGACGGTCGCGGGAACAGGGCCTTCATAGCGGCTCAGTAATCAGGATAAATAATAAACGGTTTACGGCTCCTCCGGGATTGTTTTTCCGAAGGAAAAAAGTTATCTTTGTGAACTTATAACACAAACTGATAACAACAGCATGAACCGTCGTTCATTCCTGAAGAATGCAGGAGCCGCAGCCCTCGCAGGAGCGGTAGTCCCTTCGATTTATTCCTGTTCCGGAAACAAACTCGCCGGAGGCCGATTCGATATTAAACAGTCTTACGACACTTCCGTCCTGATCATAGGCGGAGGTCCCGCAGGTGTATGCGCCGCCATCGCATCCGCACGCATGGGCGTGCCCACTATGATCGTGGAGCAGGGCGGCTGCCTCGGAGGCATGGCCACACGCGGTCTGGTAGCACCGTTCATGACCTGCTACGACGCTCCCGGCGAAATCCAGTGCATACGCGGTATTTTCGGTGAGATAGTGGACCGCATGGTAGCCCTCGGAGGAGCCATACATCCCAGCGTAGTACGCGCTGGCACGGCTTTCTCGGCCTGGATCACGGCAGGGCACGACCATCTGACCCCCTTCGACGCCGAGACCCTCAAACTCGTGCTCGACCGTATGTGCGCGGAGGCTGGAGTAAAGGTGCTGATGCACGCCACTTTCGCAGGCCCGGTTATGAAGGGCGATGCCGTCCGCGGAGCCGTTCTTCTTACCCGCAAGGGCTTCGAGGAGGTTAGGGCAAAGGTCGTTATCGATGCCACCGGCGACGGAGACGTGGCCGCGGCCGCCGGAGTTCCCTACGAATTCGGCAACCCCGAGACGGGACGCGTTCAGCCGGCGACCCTCTTCTTCCGCATGAACTGCGTGGACAGCAAGAAGCTGGAAGCCGACGTGATGGCCCATATTCACGAGTTCCGCAAGGTGGACGGAGTGAGTTACCGCGCCCTCCACTGGCACGTGCTCAAGGCGGAAGCCGCCGGAGAGTGGGACATCGCCCGCAAATCCGTCAATATATACCGCGGCGTGCGCGAAGACGAATGGGCTGTCAACTGCTCCCGCATCGCGGGGGTGGACTCCACCGATTCCGAGAGCCTTACTGCCGCCGAAGCCGAGGGACGCCGCCAGGTGCGCGAACTGATGGACTTCTTCCATAAGTACGTACCCGGATGCGAGAACGCCGCCCTGATGTCGTCCGCATCCACCATGGGCATACGCGAGAGCCGTCACATTGCGGGAGAATACCTGCTCACGGCCGATGACCTCCTGAACTGCAGCGTGCCCGAAGACAGCATACTCCTGGCATCCAACTCCGTTGACGTTCACGGGCGCAACAGCAACATGGGCACTGAATACAAGACTATCAGCGGAGGGCGCTGGTACGGGGTTCCCTACCGCTCGCTCCTCCCGAAGGATGCCGAAGGCCTGCTGCTCGCAGGGCGCTGCCTCTCCGCGACTTCCGACGCCGCAGGCGCCGTGAGGGTAATGCCTCCGTGCATGGCCATGGGCGAAGCCGCAGGAACCGCAGCGGCGCTCGCCGTCCTCGGAGGACTCACTCCCAAGACGGTCGATACCGGCGAACTCACCTCGAAACTCAAGGCCGCGGGGGCCTTCCTCGGATAACGGCCATGAAGAAGCTTCTTTCGTTATTCGCTGCCATGTCGGTCTGCCTCGTTTCCGGGGCGCAGGCAGTGCTGCCTCCTTTCGAAGACGACGCCGACATATCGGTTTTCATAGCCAAGCAGGGTCGAGGCCGCGCACAGCAGGGCATGGACGTCTACGGACGCTATATCTTCTCCCTGGAGGACGGCGGTCACGTGAACGTTTACGACTTCCGCAAGGCTGACCCGGTTCCGGTAGCAGGTTTCGAACTGGCTTCTTCCGCAAAGGACAACCACGCCAACAACGCCGAATTCGGACTTGAGAAAAAGAAGGGAGCGTCCTTCCCCCTGCTCTACATATCAATAGGTAAGGTTGGATGTGAGCTGGAATGGACATGCTACGTTGAGAGCATCACCCGCAAGCACGGCAAATGGAGCAGCGAACTCGCACAGACCATCATCCTGGACCACTGCGAAGGATGGGAAGAGGCCGGTTATACCGCAATCTTCGGTTCTCCCAGCTGGCTGGTCGACCGCGAAGGCGGCTGCCTCTGGACCTTCTCCGCCATCAGGCGCACCACCCCGCAGATCACTCCCGATCCTACCACCAACCTTTACGTGGCCACCAAGTTCCGCATACCCAAGCTATCCGAAGGACCCGTCGTCCACTTCGGTGCTACCGACATACTCGCCCAGGTAACCTTCCCTTCCGACATAGGCTTCACCCAGGCGGGATGCATGCGTGACGGACTTATCTACTACTGCTTCGGCGTGGGCAACCGTTCCGATACCCGCCCAGCCGGTCTCAGGGTTTACGACACGGCTACCGGAAAGGTGGTTGCGCGCTACAATCTGAAAGAGACCGTTCTGCAGGAACCGGAAGACGTCTTCATAAAGGACGGATGGATCTACCTGAACGGCAATACCCCTTCCAAGGGAAGCATAGTTCCCAATATCTACAGGATTTCCATGCCTAAACACACGGAAAAATGAGAAAGCACATGGTATCGGTACTATTGGTAATTGCGGCATTGTTTGCCGGCTGCGGCGAAAAGGCGTCCACCACTCCGTCGGACCAGCCCGACCCGACCGACTACCGCATCGAGAAGGCCGGCAGCGCCGTCACTCCCTGGCAGGAAGGTGAACTCGACATACATTTCATCAACACCACCACGGGCGAATGCGTTTTCATGGTTTTCCCTGATGGGACGCAGATGCTCATAGACGCCGCAGGCTCGCTTGCAGCCACGGGGACGGTGGGTAGCACCACCAACACCGGCATACGCAGCCGCTGGGACCCGACCGTCGACGCTTCCTGGAGACCGGCCCCGTTCATCGCCTCCTACATACGCAAGGTTATGGCATGGACCGGCAACGATACGGTTGATTACGCCCTGGTGACCCACTTCCACAACGACCACTTCGGCGGCTACTCAACAAAACTGCCCGTATCGGACAAATCGTCCACTTACCGCAAGCAGAGCATGCCCGAGCTAATGGACCTGCTGCCTTTCGGAAAACTTATGGACAGGGGATATCCCGACTACAACTATCCTTTCGACATGCGCACAAAGGCAAGCAATGCCGACGGGGTGGACAATTACGTCAAGGCCGTGCTCTGGCACGTGGCTAACACCGGCCTCAAGGCCGAGAAGTTCACGGCCGGGTCGGCCGGTCAGATCACCCTGCTCCGCAAGGCAGGGGACTATCCCGACTTCGAGGTACGAAACATAGCGGTCAACGGCGAAATCTGGGACGGCGGCGAGACAGGCACAGCCACCGCAACCTTCCCCCCACTTTCCGAGATAAGCGTCGCCAATCCGGCCAGCGTTGCCAACGAAGACAACTGCCCCGAGGAGAACCACTGCAGCTGCGTGCTCAAGGTTCGCTACGGGGCTTTCGATTTCTTTGCCGGGGGCGACTCCCAGTACGACGGCATGTCGTACAAAATTTGGAAGGACATGGAAACGCCCGTGGCGAAGGCTGCCGGACCGGTGGACGTAATGAAGGCCGACCATCACGGGGTTACCAACACCAACGGCCACGGATTCAAATCTTCCGTTACAGGAAAGACGGCCGAGGCCCTCAGATATCTGCAGCCGAGGGTTTGGGTAGTGAACAGCTGGACCGACGGACATCCCAGGCAGAAGGTTTACGAGGGCGTTACCAACTACATGCCTGCAATGGACATTTATATAACCAACACCTGCGACGCAATGTCGGCTTACGCCAATGCCGGACGGGTGACGGGAAGCAACGGCCATGTGCTGGTAAGGGTTTACAAGGGAGGAGCGAAGTACCGCGTATGCGTGCTCTCCGATTCCGATGGAGCCATGACAGTGCGTAGGACGATGCTTTATAATTCGAGATAAAACATGAAGAGACGCGAATTCCTTACAAAGGCCGGAATGATGGTGGCCGCCGGAGCGGCAGCACCCCTGCTGGAGAGTTGCAAGAGTTCCTGGATCCTGCCCGCAGGGGCGGAGATTAAGGCCAAGGAATCCTACGCCTGCGACCTGCTGGTCGTAGGAGGAGGCCCCTCCGGAGTCTGCGCGGCGGTCGCCGCGGCAAGGCTCGGGGCCAAGGTGATGCTGGTAGATTCCGGCAACTGCCTTGGCGGAATGGGGACCAAGGGGCTTGTGGGACCTTTCATGACCTGCTACGACGCCAAGGGCGAGAACATGATAATCCGCGGGCTCTTCGAAGAGGTAGTGGACCGCCTGATAGAGGTAGGAGGAGCCATCCATCCTTCCGTAATACGCCAGGGTACGGAGTTTACCGCATGGATCAGCGAAGGACACGACCACTGCACCCCCTTCGATCCCGAACTGCTAAAGGTGGTTTACGACCATATGTGTCGCGAAGCAGGAGTCAAGGTTCTGTATAACAGCGTGTTCGCCAGCCCCGTAATGAAGGGCGACCGCATCCGCGGAGGCATCTTCCTGACTCCGTCCGGTCTGGAAAGGGCGGATGCCCGCATGGTGATAGACGCCACGGGCGACGGTACCGTTGCTTTCCGCGCAGGAGTGCCCTGCGTATTCGGCGACCCCGCGAACAACAGGGTACAGCCGGCATCGCTCTTTTTCCGCATGAACAACGTGGACACCTGCCGCCTCATCGGCGAAGTGGTGCCCCATCTCCCGGAATTCCGCCGGGTAAACGGCGTCAGCTACCGCTGTCTGCATTGGAGGGTAGCCGAAGCCGAAGCGGCAGGCGAGTGGGACCTCGCACGTAAGTCCGTCAACATCTGGCGTTCGGTCGAGAAGGACCAGTGGGTGGTTAACTGCACCCGCATTCACGGGGTTGACGCCACCGATGCCGAGAATCTCTCGGCCGCCGAGGAAGAAGGCCGCCGTCAGGTGCAGGAACTCATGCACTTCTTCCATAAATACGTGCCCGGATGCGAAAGGGCCACACTGATGGGGACAGGCTCGGTGATGGGTATTCGCGAGAGCCGCCACGTGCAGGGCGACTTCGTCCTCCCCGTGGAGAGCCTCATCGAAGGAGTCATGTACGACGACCGCATCCTGCTGAGCGCCAATTCTATAGACGTCCACGGGGCCATGGGCGGCCCTGCGGGCGGACTCTATATGCCCATACAGAAAGATAAATACAGCGTGCCGTACAGGGCGCTCCTGCCTTCCCGGGTGAAGGGGCTCCTGCTTGCCGGGCGCTGCATCAGCGCCGATTCCGCCGCCGCCGGGGCCATCCGGGTGATGCCTCCAGCCATGGCTATAGGCCAGGCCGCCGGAACCGCCGCGGCACTATGCCTCAAAGCCGGAATCGAACCGGCCTCACTCGATTACGCCGACCTCAGGGATGCATTGCTTAAGGGAGGCGCCTGCCTGTAAACAACTATTTTATTATACACAAAAATCACATCTATGCTAAAACGAATCATTTTGTTCCTGGCAACCATCGCGGTCGGCACCTGGACGGTGTCGGCCCAGGTGAAGGTGTCGGGAACGGTACTCGACAAGGACGGACTGCCCGTCATCGGTGCCGGAGTCGTCGAGCAGGGCACCCGTAACGGGGACGTCACCGGACTCGACGGCAACTATTCCCTGACCGTCCAATCCGGACAGTCGGTTCTGGAGATTACCTGCGTAGGCTACGAGACGGCCCACATCTCCGTGGGGACCCGTTCCAAGATAGACGTAGTGCTGCAGGACGACTCCAAGATACTGGACGAAGTCGTAGTGATAGGTTACGGTACGGTCAAGAAGAAAGACCTTACCGGAGCCGTCGCCAACGTTGACGGTGGCAAACTTGCAGACCGCCAGAGCCAGTCGCTCGCACAGGCCCTGCAGGGTTCCATGCCGGGCGTACAGGTAACGCGTACCAGCGGCCTGCCGGGTGCAGGAGCGACCATACGCGTGCGCGGTGTCACCACCATAGGTGATTCCGACCCGCTCATCATCGTCGACGGCGTGCCGGTATCCAACATCAACGATATCGACGTGGACGCTATCGAAAGCATCAACGTTCTGAAGGATGCCGCATCGGCGTCCATCTACGGTGCGCGTGCATCGGCCGGTGTCATCCTCATCACCACCAAGCGCGCAAAGAAGGGACAGGTGAAGTTCGACTACAACGGCAACTACGGCGTAGTCTCCCGTACCACGCATCCCGTGATGGTCAGTCCCACCCGCTACATGGAGATGACCAACGAGTACCAGTGGAACGATTCCGGGAACAACCCCGCCAACTATTACTTCTTCTACTCGCAGGACTACATCGAGAACTACTATGCCAACCATGCCATTGATCCAGACCTCTATCCCCTTACCGACTGGGATGAGCTGATGGTATCCAAGATGGCCCCCATGCAGAAACACCGCGTGCAGGTGTCATATGGCAACGACGTCATCAAGACCAACGCCATGGTAAGCTACAACAAGGAAGAGGCCCTGTATGTCGGACGTTACGTGGAGACATTCTCGTCCCGCATCAACAACGACATCAAGATCAACGATTTCATCAGCGCGAGCATCGACCTTTCGTTCAACCGCAAGGGCGAAAAGAACAATATCGCCAATCCGGTGCAGGCAGCGTACAAGTATGCTCCCACGGTCGGCGCCGTTTACCAGAACGGTGGCTATTCCGAAGCGCACAACGGAACCAACACCTACGCCCGCATCCATTCAGGCGGCTTCGACAACACCGACCGTGACACCTTCTTCGGAAAGGCTTCCGTAATCATCACCCCGTTCAAGGATTTCACGATCACCGGAGTGGTGGCACCTCACCTCAGGTGGGTGGCCGAGAAGAAGTTCATCCCGGAAATGTGGTATGCTACTCCCGATGATCCCAACGCCAAGGCCGGGCACATCACCAACAACGAAACCACTTCGCTCGATGAAGCGCGCACCCAGGCACTTGCAATTACAAAGCAGCTGCTGCTCAACTACTCCAAGGAACTGGGCGGCCACGCAATGACCTTCATGGCGGGTTACGAAGACTACTACGCCAAGACCGAGTCGCTGAGCGCCGGAACCGACTTCATGGAACTCACCTCCTTCCCTTACCTCAACCGCGGTAACAAGAACTATATCACGAACAGCGGCAATGCAAGCGAGAATGCCTACATGTCGTTCTTCGGCCGCGTTACCTACGACTATAAGGGACGCTACCTGCTGCAGGCCAACGTCCGCCGGGACGGTTCGTCGCGCTTCTGGTCCAAAACCCGCTGGGGCACCTTCCCTTCGGTTTCACTCGGATGGGTGGCGACCGAGGAGCCTTTCATCAAGTCCCTCAACCTCAAGCAGCTGAACTTCCTCAAGCTCCGCGCTTCGTACGGTACCCTCGGTAACGAGAAGATAGGTAACTATCCTTATCAGGCCATTATGGACCTCGGCACCGCGCTGATGAGCATGAGCGACGGTAGCGTTCAGTCAATGATGACCGCCGCACAGCAGACCTACGCCATCCGCGACATTACCTGGGAGACCTCCAAGACCTGGAATATCGGACTGGATGCCGCCCTGTTCGGCAACCGTCTCAACATCGGCGGCGACATCTACCGCAAGAACACCTACAACATGCTGCTTAAGCTTGAGATTCCCGACCTCATCGGTTACGGCAATCCCGAGCAGAACGCCGGTGACATGCACACCAACGGATGGGAAATCCAGGTCGGCTGGCAGGACCGCATAGGCAACTTCACCTACGCCGTCAACGCACACTTGTCCGACTACACCTCCATCATGGGCAAACTCTCCGGATACCAGCAACTTGGCTCCAAGATTATCCGCGAAGGCGATGAGTACAATGCATGGTACGGATACAAGTCCGACGGACTGTTCCAGACTGCGGCGGAAGTGGCATCTTCGCCCGTGCTTGACCTCAACACCAAGCCCGGAGACATCAAATACCTCGACCTCAGCGGTCCCACAGGCATGCCTGACGGAATCGTCAGTCCGGAATACGACCGTACCGTGCTCGGGAGCTCCACTCCCCACTACCAGTACGGCGGAACCGTGAATCTCGGATGGAAGAACTGGGATCTGGCCATGACCTTTGCGGGTGTCGGCAAGGTCAACGTGATGATGAGCCGCGACATGGTTTATCCCGCATCCTGGCACAACTACCCGGTATTCTACGATGAATCCCACTGGCAGTATCCCACCACCGACGAACAGGCCGCAAGGAACCTTACGGTCAAGTATCCCCGCATGACCAACAACCACCTCGCATACAACTACGAGACGTCGACCGACTTTTGGCTGTTCAACGGGGCTTACTTCCGCCTCAAGAACATCACCCTGAGCTACATGCTCCCGCACAAGATTACCAAGCGCCTGAACATGCAGAAGGTCCGTGCGTACATAAGCACCACCGATCCCCTCACCTTCTCGGGCTTCCCTCAGGGATGGGATCCGGAATCATACACCAACGCTTCCGCCTACATAGTCAAGACCTACACGGCAGGACTGCAGCTTACTTTCTAATTTAAAAAGACATGCAAATGAAAAAGATATTTGCCCTCATCGCATGCTCCGGCCTCCTGTTCGGCGGATGTGAAGCCATTGTGGACGATCCCACCGACGTGGAAGCCTACGAAGGCAACCAGGTGCTGGTGTACGCCCCGGAAGGCACGCCTATACCCGCCACAGGCGGAACTTACTCCGTGAAAGTAGTCACGGCCATCCCTCTGGAAATTTCGATTCCCAAGGTAGCCTCATGGCTCAGTTCTTCCATCGAGGAGAATGCCGGGACCGAAATGGTCTCCTTCAAGGAAGGCGACGAAGTAGTGGAAAAGGAAGTCCCATACTCCATCGTTAATTTCACCGCCACCGCGAACGACAACCTGGCGCGCTATGCCAGCGTAGCGATACTCGATGCTACCAATCACTACTCGCTGTACCGCCTGGACGTACACCAGGAGGGTGCCGTAGTGGATGTGCCGAAAAAGGTCTTCAAGGTAGCTCCCTCTGAGATTTCCGTGAATGCGGACGCCACTTCTGCAACAATCGAGGTAACCTCCGAGGTTGCATGGACGGCCGTTTCCGACAATCCCGCAATCACCCTCGCTCCCGCGTCCGGTGACGGCAACGCCACGGTAACGCTGACGTTCGCCGCCAATACTGCAGAGTCGAAGGTAACGGCAAAGATTACCATTTCCACAACCTCCGACGACGTTACAGTCAAGTCCTTCGACGTCAGCTTCGAGCAGGCAGCGGCCGCCGCGGTCAAGCCCGCGGTCAAGCCCGCTCCCGGAGTTCTCGCAGAATGGCATTTCAAGCAAGATTACGTCACCACACTTAACGTCCACTTCAACGAGGCAGTGGCGGACGCTACCGCCGATGTGAGCGGCAACGGAGACCTCTACGTAGAGCCCAACGTGTCCGGAACTGGCCGTCTGGAATTATATAACGGCATTGCGGACAAATCCACGGTCGCCGACAAGGCGCACAAGCGCTGCAAGAGGACGATAGGCGACTATGGCGAACCCGTATGGTACGGTACCTGGAAGGGCGACTACATACTCTGGACCGCCGAGGCCGAAGCACCGCTCGCAGCGACCACCAAGCTCCGCCTGTTCTTTACCGTCCGCCCGAACAACGCACAGGTAATGAAATACTGGCTCGTGGAGTACCTTGACGGCGAGACATGGAAGCCGGCCGGCGAAACCACCACCAAGGACGACTTTACGTACAACCTCGAACTCTACTACGGAAAGACTCATATCAATGCCACCATCGATCCCAGCTATGAGTACGAACAGATCAATACAAGGATCGACAGGACGGTCACTCTCAGCAGCGATACTCCGAAGGCACAGTTCCGCATAACCTGCGTGGCCACAACCGGCGCCGATGGAAACCCCGTAACCCAGCTTGCCGCCAGCTACGTCCTGCGTTTTGCCGGCGAAACCACCAATGCCAAAACGCCGTATTATGCCGAGACCGAGCATCCCCGCATCGAAGTCGTAGAATAAAAAGGACCCGAATATGAAAAAGTATATTATTTCGATATTTGCAGGCATGGCGCTCCTTACGGGATGCGTCGACCTCGACCGGAATCCCCTTTCCGAGGGTTCCAGTGAAAACTGGTACTCCAACGAGCAGGAGATAACCCTGAGTCTGAATGCCCTGTACAATCCCATGCTGTGGTACACCGAAGCGTACCGCTGGTACAACACCGACCGCTGGACCGACGACTGGAACCAGCGCGACAAGGTATATGACTGGGTAGCCGGCGACCTTACCGGCACGGCCGACCAGGTTACCACCCCGTGGGCCAATTACTATAAGGGCATCTCACGTGCCAATACCCTCATTTACAGCCTTGAGGAGAATACCGCAGGACTGAGCGACGCCATTACCGCCCTGTATGACGCCGAGGCCCGCTTCTTCCGCGCTTCGTTCTATTCCTACCTCATAATGCTGTGGGGAGACGTCCCTTATTACGAGGGCCGTATGACGCTCGAGGAAGCTTACAAGATGGGACGCGTAAGCCGCGACTACATCCTGGACAAGATTTACGAAGATCTGGACAAGGCCGCCGCAGGCCTCCCGAAAGCCTACTCCGGAGTGCAGCGCGTAACCAAAGGCGCCGCATATGCGATGAAGGCTAGGGTAGCCCTCTGGATGAGCGACTGGGACACCTGCGCAAAGGCTGCAAAGGCCTGCATGGACCTCAACGTTTATTCGCTGCATCCCAGCTTCCGCGACCTCTTCCTTTCCAAGACCAAGAAGAGTTCGGAGTTCATCTTCGAATTGCCCAACTCCAACGAGCTCGACCATCCCGCCTATTACGATTCCGACAAAGAAGTCTGGGGAGCCACGGTGAAGAGTTTCTATCCCAGGACCGCGGGCGGCAACAACGTCGCTCAGCCCAGCTGGGAACTGTTCTTTGCATTCCCCTGCACGGACGGCAAGTTCTGTGACGAGTCACCCCTCTACGACCCTGCCGATCCGTTCGCCAACCGCGACCCTCGTCTTGCTGAAACCTTCGTAAAGTTCGGCTCAGAGCACCTGGGCTACATTTACGAAGCCAAAAACAGCGCGCTTAAAGTCATGCGCGTAAAAGACGGTGCGATGGTGGACAACAAGGACAACAAGGCCGTCGACAAGTGGGCGCCTTACAACGGCATGGCACTTCGCAAGGGCGTTGACGAGGAATATGTCGACGACAACAAGAGCGAAAAGAACGTCACCGTATTGCGTTACGCCGACGTCCTGCTGATGTATGCCGAAGCCATGAACGAACTGGGCCGCGGAGACGACCCCACGGTAGCGGACGCACTCAATTCTATCCGTGCCAGGGCCTATGGCGTCGCAAAGGATGACACCACCTATCCCAAGATTACCGAAACCGGCCAGGTGGCCCTCAGGCGCATAATCCGCTGCGAGCGCCGCTGCGAACTCGCGTGGGAGAACCGCCGCTGGTTCGACCTCATCCGCTGGAGGGTCTGCGAAGACGCACTGCGCACTGCATACTATCAGCTGCCCACCCCTGCACAGATGGCAATAAATGAGGCCACGGGTTACTGGATCTTCCCCAAGGACTTCCGTCCCGTGCTCAAATACAACAGCATAGTCAACATCGAAGGTCTTGAATCATTCCCCGGCTATTTCCTAAAGATCGAGGGCAGGAACTTCGGCATCAAGAGCTACCTGTTCCCTATCCCTTCGAAGGAACGCACGGTATGCCCCAACCTGACTCAGAACCCTGGATATTAGGATGAAACGTATTAATTTCCTTATGGTAGTTTTCGCCGCGGCGCTGCTCTGCGCCTGCGGCGAAAAGGCCCCGGATTGGAAGAACGAGGCCGGCAAGGTCACAGTCGACCCCACGGTGGCCGCGAAGGTAGGAGACGTGCTCCCGGCCTGGGAAGAGGGATGGCTGGATATCCATTCCATCAACTCGGGTCGCGGAGAAAGCTTCTTCTACATTTTCCCCGACGGTACCACCATGCTTATCGACGCCGCCGGAGCCTGGAACGACGAAACACATGACTACGGCGATGGAAACTCCCCCGGAGTTCCTTCCAAACCGTCCGTCAACGTTACTTCCACGTCGGTGATTTCCAATTACATCCGGCACTACATGCCCAAAATAGCGAACGGGAAACTGGACTATGTAATGGTGTCGCATTACCACGGCGACCACATGGGAGTGGTTGACTCCCAGTATAAGCTCCACTCCCAGGGAAACTTCCGCATGAACGGAATACCTGGAGTCGGAAGCGCATTCCCGGTTGTAAAGCTTCTGGACCGCGGAAATTTTGACGATCCGCCGTCATCGGACTGGTTCAGTGGCACCACTGCCTACGACAACTACATCAAGTTCGCCAACTGGTCCGCAAGTACCAACGGAACCGTGCGCGAGAAAGTGAACGTGGGAGCGACCGACCAGATAGTTATGAAGCACAATCCCTCCATCACCTCCAGGTTTATGGTACGCAACGTTGCGGCGGGCGGATATGTTTGGACGGGCACCGGCACCGGAAGCGCCACGGCTCTTCCGTCCACCGCCGAACTTAAGGCCCTGGGCAAGAACAATGCGGGACAGGTTGGAGAGAACGTGATGAGCGTAGCCCTTCTGCTCTCGCTCGGCAATTTCGACTGGTTCACGGCCGGCGACTCACAGTTCAATGACCGTAGCAACTATTCGTACAAGGATATCGAAGCTCCAATGGCCAAGGCCATAAACAAACACGTCGAGGCCATGAAGGCCAGCCACCACTGCACGGCCAACACCAACAGCAGCGAACTGCTCTCAGTCCTGACGCCGGATGTGCTTGTGGCATGTGCATGGAGGGACGTGCAACCCAACTCCGCTACCGTAAAGCGCTTTATCAACGCCAACTCGTTAGTGCGCATTTTCGCGACCAACCTTACCGACAACAACCGCAACGTCCTGACGACGAATGGAGTGGATGTGGGCAAGTTCGCATGCACGTCCGGGCACGTCGTCATACGAGTACAGCCGGACGGAGCCCGTTACTGGGTCTTCGCGCTCGACGACACCGACGAGCAGTACCGCATTTCCAAGAGGCTCGGACCTCTCATGAGCAGATAATTATCATTTATTGATATCAATCAAATGAAAAAGATTATCTACATCCTTGCAGCGGCCGCCATCGCTTTAGCCGCCTGTGGCAAAGACGATGAGACAAAAAAAGAAGAAGGCGGATCGGGCGACAACACCCCCAAGCCCGAAGCAAAGGCTTTTAGCGTGAGTCCCCTCAGCATCTCTGTCGAAGCCGACGCAACTACAGCATCGATTACCGTAACCTCGGAAGTCGACTGGAAAGCATCCAGCGACAACGCTGCAGTAGCCCTCTCGCCCAGCAGCGGCAAGGGCAACGGAACCATTGTTCTCTCATTCAATGCCAACACTTCGGAACAGGAAGTCAAGGCCAACATTACCGTATCGACCGAAGATAAGGACGCCGAATCCAAATCCTATACAGTTCCCTTCACTCAGGCCGGCATCGAAGTTATTCCCGCTGTCAAACCCGCACCGGGCACCGTACTTGCCGAATGGTATTTTACTACCACCGAGAGCGAAAACCTCAGGAAAGGCGATTTCGAGCAGAACGCCAAGGATAAAACCGGCCCCGCATACGCCATGGGCAATTCGGGCGACGCATACGTACCGTCCAACGTTTCCGGAAACGGCAAACTTGAGTACTACAACGGCGTCAATAAAGCCGATACACAGGTGACTCTGGAAAATAAAACCTGTGTAAAACGCTGCATAGGCAACCGCGGCGAGCCGTGCATCTATGGCACCTGGGTCGGCGACTATTTCATCTGGAGCGCCACTCTCGCGAACAAGGCTCCCATAGCAGCAGGCACCAAGATCCACCTCTTCTTTGCCCTTCGTCCGAACAACGAGAACGTCATGAAGTACTGGAAGTGCGAGTATCTCGATGGAACCGAATGGAAGGAAACCAAGACTTACGAACTGAAGTATGACGCCTCCGGAGCTGGCACAGTAGAGAGCCCCAAGCAGATTAACGAACTCATCAACGAGACCATTACCCTTACAGCCGACACTCCTTCCGTGCAGTTCCGCTTTACCTGCACCCAGAATGCCAACTGTTCCGAAGGGAAAGCGATAGGTCCCCTTGACGCAAACTACGTGCTCCGCTTTGCCGGAGAATGGCCCGAAGCGGGGGACGACTACCAGAACTCGCTAAAGGTGACCAAACACCCCATAATCGAGGTCGTGGAATAAGCCATGACAAGGCTTACGAAGTATTTGCCGGTTCTGATGGCCGCGGCGTTGCTGTCCTGCGAAAAACAGGACTCCCCCGCGGCCGTCAAGCCGACGGATCCGGTTGATCCGGTAGATCCCACCGAACCTGTTCCGGCTCCCAACGAAGGCATAGCTGGCGAGGTCCTTCCTCCATGGCAGGACGGATGGCTGGACATCCATTTTATCAACGGAGGACGCGGGGAGAGCACCTATTACATAATGCCCGACGGCACCACCATGCTCATCGACGCGGCTGGAGCTCCTCCAGCAGAGATATCCGGCAATGAAGGCGGAGTGCCCTCCAAGCCATCTTCCTCCGTTTCCTGCGGAAAGGTCATAATCGACTACATACGCCACTTCTCCCCCGATGTTTCGGAAGGAAAGCTGGACTACTTCATGACGTCGCATTATCACGGCGACCACATAGGAGCCTGGCGTGACGACTGGAGCAGCAAATACGGATGGATGATGTATCCTGGCGGAGGATTCGTAGTTAACGGCCTGCCCGAGGTAGGAACCCAGATTCCCATAGCTGTCATCATCGACCGCGGGGACTGGGGCGACAACGGAGGCAGGGCCTCCAACGATTACTTCACCGACGGTGGCAAGAAACGCTACGAGAATTATGTTAAGTTCACCGAGTGGACGAACAGGGCACACGGCACTGTAAGGGAAGCACTGAAGGTGGGCAGGGACGATCAGATAGTTCTCAAGCACGCAGCGAGTACCTACTCAAGTTTTTCCATCCGCAACCTTGCAGCCGGAGGCGACATCTGGACGGGTTCGGGCACGGGAGTTAACACTTCCTACGTCCCTTCCGCAGCCGAAACCCTCAAACATGCCATGGAAACGGACTGGAACATAAACGAGAATATCTACAGTTGCGCCATCCATCTGCGCTACGGCACGTTCGACTGGTTTACCGGTGGCGACATACAGTATGCAGGCCGGTCCTCCTATTCGTGGAAAGACATCGAGACTCCCATCGCCAAGGCAGTAAACAAGAAGATGGATGCCATGAAAGCCAGCCATCACAGCACCAAGAACACGAACAGTCCCGAGTTGCTGGCCATTTTCAAGCCGGACGTAGTCCTGGCGGGAATATGGCAGAGCGTTCAGCCGAATCCGGCAACCGTGACAAACTTCCGGAACGCCAATGCGGGAGTCAAGTTCTTCGTTACCAACATTACCGACGAAAACCTTTCCACGCTCAAGACTGACGGCGGAATCGATGCATCCTTCTTCCAGTCCCTCAGCGGGCATGTGGTCATACGCGTAAGCCCCAGCGGAGCACGCTACTGGATATTCGTCCTCGACGACTCAAATCAGGATTACGTTATCAAATCAAAGTTCGGCCCTTACGCCCCGCAATAAACACGAAAAATGAAAAAAAAATACTCCTTTTGTTTGTCCTGGCGATGCTGCCCATCGCCGGCAACGCCGGTAATCCCGCACGTTTCAAAAAAGGCAAGGCCCTTCCACAATGGCGTCAAGGGTGGCTTGACATACATTCCATCAACAACGGCCGCGGAGAGAGTTTCCTGTACATCTTCCCCGACGGAACAACCATGCTGGTCGATGCATCGGGATCCGAACCTGAGGAACTCGTACCTCTCGATCCCCCAGGAGTGCCTTCGAAACCATCCTGCGAGTACAGCGCCGGCGAAGTGATCAACCGTTATCTGGACCACTACCTTCCGAAAGTATCCGGAGGTGGACTCGATTACTTTGTGCTGTCGCATTTCCATGGCGACCATATGGGCCTCCTGCCTTCCGACCGCTCGAAGCGGGTCCTGCATCCCGAAGGAGGATTCGTGGAAGTATCCCTAACCGAGGTGGGCGAAGCTCACCCCTTCCGCAAGGTCATCGACCGCGGCGATTTCGGCAACAGGCCTTCCGCTACATGGTTCAGCAAGAGCGGACAGGAACGCAATCAAAACTACCAGAAATTCCTTGCGTGGTCCGGTAGTAAGTACGGAACCACCCACGAAGCCCTGCAGGTTGGGCGCGACGACCAGATACGCCTCGTTCACAAACCGGCGAAGTATCCCGGCTTCTCCGTCCGCAACATAGCTGCCGGAGGAAACGTATGGACGGGAAAAGGGTACGACGTGGATTCCACCTACGTACCTTCGGCCGCGGAATGCATGGCCTACGGCAACGCCAAGACCCTCAAGCTGAAAAAGGGCATGCCCAAGATAAACGAGAACATTTTCAGCTGCGTATTCCAGCTGCGCTACGGCATTTTCGACTGGTACTCGGGAGGAGACGTTCAGCACAAGCACAAGGAGGATGTTTCATGGTTCGACATGGAACTGCCCATTTCGAAGGTGGTCCGTCCGGTGGACGCCCAGAAGATGAGCCATCACGGCACGCTCGGTGCTAATAGTCCGGAAATCTGCCGCGCCCTGCGCCCCAACGTAGCGATCGCCTGTGCATGGAGGGACGTTCAGCCGAATGCGAATACCCTCAAATGCTTCATCGAAGCCAATCCAGACGTGAAACTCATAGCAACCAACATGACCGCCCATAACGCCGGAATCCTTGCCGCGAAGGGCGTGGACATGAGCCGGTTCATCGCTACGGGCGGCCACGTTGTGATAAGGGTGCATCCCCACGGGGACCGCTATTGGGTACTCATCCTCGACGACGGGGATTTCGGGTACCGTGTCAAAGAGGTGTTCGGCCCGTACGCTTGTACGGACTAAACACGTTTAAAGGTTCGGATTAGCCTTCTTCCATTCGGAAACGGGAGGTACGATTCCGAGCGAGATAATCTCGTCGCGCATCTTGCAAAGATGCTCGTACGACGCCTTGAGGGCGGACATTTCCTCTGCAGTTCCCTTGGGAGCGGAGAAGTGGACGCCCTTCTTGTCTATAACGGAAGGCATTGCCATCATCACGTTCTGGAACACCGCATTGTTGACGTAGCAGCCTGCGGGCCAGGTGAAAGGAGCTCCTCCCATTGCGGCCTCAATCATCTTGACGGCGTTGTAGGCAGGGCTCTGGAAAGAGCTGCGACCGCGGAGTTTGATGATGTTGCTGCCACCCTGTATGGTGTCGTGCTTGATCTGCTCCCACTTTTCGGCGGAGAGTCCGCACTCGGCGAAAGGCTTGCCGTCTATCTTGGCCTGGGAAGCGAAAACCGCCATGGCCTCGCCGTGGCCTCCGTAAGTGTAGGCTCCGGTGACCTTGCTCTGCTGTACGCCGAACTCATTTGCGAGGGCTTCCTGCAGACGGGTGCTGTCGAGGGCTGCCAGCGAAGTGAGCTGTTCCGGCTTAAGTCCTGAGTGGATGAGAGCGGTAAGGGCGGTAACGTCGGCAGGGTTGAAGATAACTACCACGTGCTTGACGTCGGGGCAGTACTTGCGGATGTTGTCACCGAATTCGGCGGCAATCTGGCAGTTGC
>CAMHTE010000012.1 GCA_946187975.1 uncultured Bacteroidales bacterium
CGAATATCTGGAGGTTCCGGAAGAAATTGACGATGTTACGGTGGCACTCGCCGAAATGGCTGCGGTGACACTCGTCGAAAATCATTACAAACTTTTTATCTCGAAGGTCCTGAATCCGCTTGTTATAGAAGTCTTTCTTGATTGCAGTGTTCAGTTTCTGGATGGTCGTAAGGATGATTTTCTTGTCGGAATTGAGGCGTTTGACCAATTCGTATGTGTCATCGGTGCCGTCCACTGCACCAGGCTCAAAGGCCTCGTATTCGCTCTTAGTCTGGGTGTCCAGGTCATGACGATCTACGACAAAGAGCACCTTGTCAATCCCATCCAGCTCTGCAACCAGTTGAGCTGCTTTGAAGGAGGTCAGCGTTTTGCCGGCGCCTGTAGTATGCCAAATGTAGCCGTTCTTGTTAGTGTTCTGGACGCGATCCAGGATCTTTTCTACTGCGTAGTATTGATACGGACGCAGTACCATTAGACATTTGTCTCCCTCGTGCAAAACAATGTATTTGGAAATCATCTTGCCCAGGGTGCATTTGTCAAAGAAGTGGGCAGCGAACTGGCTCAGATCACTGACAGGCTCGTTATTAGGCAGTGTCCAATTGAAGGTGAACTTGTAGCCGCAGTTGGGATTGTTGGCAAAATAGCGCGTGTTAACGCCGTTAGAGATCACGAAAATCTGAATGTAATCAAACAAGCCGCGGAACGAGGTCTTTTGGTAGCGCTGCACCTGGTTGTAAGCTTGCTTCAATTCAACTCCGCGTTTCTTGAGTTCAATCTGTACGAGCGGAAGACCGTTGATTAGGATGGTGACGTCATAGCGACAGGTTCTGCGGCCTTCCATGGTAATCTGATTAGATACCTGGAATTCGTTCTGGCACCAGTGGTTTTTGTTCAGGAATTCAACCCAGATACGGTGCTGGCCATCCTCTGTTTCCATGGGGAAAAGGTCACGGAGTTTCTTTGACTTCTCAAAGAGGGTTCCGCCCTCCAGATAGATGCAAATCTTCTCGAATTCTTTATCGGTAAATGCTTTGCGGCCGATAGAGGCCAGTGCTTTGGCATTGTGTTTTTCCAGTTGCGCTTTGAAGTTGCTGAGTAAATTGGTTTCTTCCTTAATCTGAACATACTCATAGCTCATGTCCTGTAAGGTCGAAATCAGCCCATTTTCAAGCGCCTGTTCGCTTTGTGCCGTCATTATGTTTAATGCAATTTATTAGGGATGTCGCTATAGATGACAAATATAATGTTTTTCGTCGAGACGAGCAGAAAGAATCTGTCTTTGTATGTCAAAGAGTGCTGCATGCAAGGGGAGGGAGTGTCTTGAACTTCCTTATTATCTCAAATTTGCTTCAATTTCATTTGCCTTTTTCCGCGGTTTTTCCTATATTTGTTATCAGCGACGCGGTCGTCTGAATCGGCCGGTAATGAAATCAGGAGCATGGCCGTTCCGTTCTGGAAGGCGCTCCCTTCACAACTCATTTTTATTATTCGTGCCATCCTTTTTGGGTTGGCCATTAGAATTGCTATTTACACTAGCTATTTATCGATATGGAGTATATTATTTATTGTGATGAATCCGTCAGCGACGGCAACTACTACACGGATTTTTTCGGAGGAGTGCTTGTTTTAAATTCAGACTATGACAAAATCCGGGATGAACTAAATGCGAAAAAACAAGAACTAAATCTTAATGGAGAGATCAAGTGGATTAAGGTGACTGAGAACTACCTGGATAAGTATATCATGATGATGAACTTGTTCTTCGCCTTCATCAAGGAGAATCGCCTAAAGGTGCGCATTATGTTCCGCGAAACATCGCAGACGCCTTCTAACTTAAGTCCTGAGAAAGTTCACAATCGGTACTCACTCCTATATTACCAATTTGTCAAAAACGCATTTGGTTTGATTTATCACGATGGACCAAAGAATGAACCCGTATATCTGCGCCTTTACTTTGATGAAATCCCATATCCTCTTGACCAACGTGACGCATTTAAGGCTCATATCTATTCTTTGCAGCGAAATTCCAGATTCCGTAAGGCGCGCCTTAAGATTCGTATGGATGACGTTGTTGAAATCAACTCCAGTAAGCATTCAATACAGCAGTGTATGGACATCGTGCTTGGCTCCGTGTCGTTCATGCTCAACAGGAAGAATGTAGCGATTCCGAATGGGGCCACCGAAAGAGGGCACCGTACCATCGCAAAGGAGAAACTGTTTCAACACATACTCAAGTTAATTCTGGATTCCGACGGTGTAGAGTTCTTTGATATCAGCAAAACAACGCCCATCGTAGTCCCAAAGGATTTCTGGGCCATGCCATACCGCCACTGGAAGTTTACTACGCCCGAGTTCCGTAAAACTTAGTCGGTATGTAAAAAAGAAAAAAGCCCCGCTTAAGCTACATAAACCGCCTTGGTGGAACCAGGGCCTTCGCTTCCGAGTAGGACTTTTCTACTGCAAATATAAATACTATTTTAATAATAACAAAGACATTGTATCTTTGCCCTTATGAAAACACTCGGAAATATCTTATGGATTGTTTTGGGCGGGATTGCCATCGCCGTGATGTATTACATTGTTGGCTTGCTGTTGTGTGTTACGATTGTGGGGATTCCTTTCGGGGTTCAGCTGTTCAAGCTGGGGACGTACTCGCTATGGCCGTTCGGGCATGAACTGTTGAACGGGCCCAAGGAGCCGGGATGCCTTTCGGTAGTGATGAACTTGCTCTGGATTCTGCTCGGCTGGTGGGAGATTGCGCTGATGCATCTTAGCGCCGGTCTTCTCTTCTGCATAACCATCATCGGCATTCCTTTTGGATTGCAGCACTTCAAGATGGCCATCGGATCCATCTTCCCCTTCGGGAAAGAAATCCGGTAGAAATCAGTAAATATTATCCCAGGAATCCCAGGAGAATACCTGCGGCGACGGCGGAACCGATGACGCCGGCGACGTTGGGTGCCATGGCGTGCATGAGCAGGTGGTTGGACGGGTCGCATTCGAGGCCGACGCCTTCGCTAACACGGGCGCTGTCGGGCACTGCGGATACTCCGGCGTTGCCGATAAGAGGATTGATCTTGTGTCCTTCGCTGCAGAAGAGGTTCATGATCTTAACGAAGAGAACTCCGCAGGTGGTGGCGATCACGAACGATAGCAGTCCAAGTCCAAAGATCTTGACAGACCTTGCGTTAAGGAACACGTCCGCCTGGGTGGAAGCTCCGACGGTAAGTCCGATAAGGGTGGTGACCACGTCGATGAGCGGTCCGCGGGCGGTCTCGGCCAGACGGCGGGTTACTCCGCTCTCCTTGAGCAGGTTACCGAAGAAAAGCATACCCAGCAGAGGCAGGCCGGATGGCACTATGAATGCCGTGCAGATAAAGCCGACGATAGGGAAGATAACCTTCTCGCGGCGGCTCACGGTGCGGGGTTTTGCCATGCGGATGAGGCGTTCCTTCTTGCTGGTAAGCAGAAGCATAATAGGCTTCTGGATAACCGGCACGAGGGCCATGTAGGAGTATGCGGAAACAGCTATTGCGCCCATAAGTTCGGGAGCCAGTTTACCGCTCAGGAAGATGGCCGTAGGGCCGTCTGCACCGCCGATAATACCGATGGCACCGGCCTCGTTGGGAGTGAATCCCAGCAGCAGAGCCAGCAGATAAGCACCGAATATTCCCATCTGGGCGGCTGCCCCGATCAGCACCAGCCTCGGCTGGGAAATAAGGGCGCTGAAATCAGTCATAGCACCTATCCCCAGGAAGATGAGCGGGGGATACCAGCCCTGGCGTACACCCTGATAAAGGATATTCAGTACGGAACCCTCTTCGTAAATACCAATCCTGAGGCCTTCGCCGGTCGCAGGATCGAAGAAGAGGGGAATGTTGCCAATGATCATTCCGAAGCCTATGGGCACCAGAAGCAGGGGCTCCCACTTCTTTTTAATTCCGAGGAAAACGAACAGCAGGCCTATGCCAATCATGGCCAGGTGCTGCCAGGTTGCGTTTGCAAACCCTGTGAATGCCCAGAATTGCCTCAGGCTCTCGAAAATGGTATCCATGCGTTTACGCTATGCTTGCAATGTCGGCGCCCTCGAGGACGGAGTCGCCTTTCTTGATATAAATGGCACTGATGGTTCCGTCGGCCTCGGCGAGGATGTCGTTCTCCATCTTCATGGCCTCGATGACGGCTATCTTGGCTCCGCGCTTGACGCTGTCGCCCTCCTTGACGCAGACGTCGATGATGACGCCGGGCAGGGGAGAGACTATCTTCTTTCCGGCTCCGGACGGTGCTGCTGCGGGAGCAGGGGCGGGAGCGGGCTTGGAAGGAGCCTCGGGAGCCTTTTCCGCAACAGGGGCGGGTGCCTTGGGTGCTGCGGGAGCGGGCTTGGCGCCGGACTCGATCTGAACGTCGTAATCTACGCCGTTCACGTTCACGGAGGCGTTGCTTCCTTCCACGGAATTAACGGTGACCTCGTAGGCCTTACCGTTGATGGAGAATTTGTATTGACTCATTTTACTGGTGTTTTTCTGAATGTGAGGGATTTGTCGCTCCAGGCGCTGCCATGGGGAGCTATTGTAATAAAGCCGGGTTCGTCGTCGTGAACCGCATTACGGAGATGCAGTTCGAGCGCTAAGGCTATTGCGGCTTCCACTTCGAGCCCGCATTCGGCTTCCAGCGCAAGGGCTATTGCCGCGGCGGTTTCGTTGTCCATGCCTTTGGCCGGAGCCTTGGGTGCGCTGCCTCCCAGTCCGCGGCGCGACGCCTTGCCGATTAAACCGTAGATGAAGTACAGTATCAGCAGGGCTGTGAATACGGTGGTAACCGCTATGAGCGACAGGGTGAGCCCGTGAGGGTCGGTCTGCGCCATGCGTTCGGCTCCTGCCGTCATTGTCAAAAGGCTCGTAAGGACCATGGCTTAGAGGGGCAGGTTGTCGTGTTTCTTGGCGGGAAGTTCCTGCCTCTTGTTCTGAAGGCTCTCGAATGCGCGTATCACGCGGAAACGCGTGTTGCGGGGTTCGATGACGTCCTCGATATAACCCTTCTGCGCAGCCTGATAGGGGTTGTTGAAGAGTTCTTCGTACTCGGCCTTCTTTGCGGCGCGGACCTCTTCCTGCTTGGCAGGGTCGGTCTCGGCCTTTATGTCCTTGCCATAGAGCACGTTGACGGCGCCGTCTGCACCCATCACGGCTATCTGGGCAGTGGGCCATGCGTAGTTGATGTCGCCGCGCAATTGCTTGCAGCTCATTACTATATGAGCTCCGCCATAGGCCTTGCGAAGGGTAACTGTAACCTTGGGAACGGTTGCTTCACCATAAGCGTAGAGAAGCTTTGCGCCATTGGTTATGACGGCTCCGTATTCCTGCTGTGTGCCGGGAAGGAATCCGGGCACGTCCACGAGGGTGAGCAGGGGGATGTTGAATGCATCGCAGAAGCGCACGAAACGTGCTGCCTTGCGGGAAGCGTTGATATCCAGCACTCCGGCGAGAACGCTGGGCTGGTTGGCAACCACACCTACGCTGCGTCCGTTTACGTGTGCGAATCCGACTATTATATTCTTCGCGAAATTGCGGTGAACCTCGAAGAAGTCGCCGTCGTCAACTATGCTGGAGATTACGGCATACATGTCGTATGCCTTGTTGGGATTGTCGGGAATGATATCGTTCAGGAGGTCGTCGGTGCGGTTGACGGGATCTTCCGTCGGGCGCACGGGAGCGGTCTCCATGTTATTCTGGGGGATGAAGCTGAAAAGCCTCTTGATGGTGGCTATTCCGTCTTCCTCGTTCTCGGCCGCAAAGTCGGCCACACCGCTCTTGGATGAATGGACGTCGGCTCCGCCCAACTGCTCCTGATCCACATCTTCTCCGGTGACGCTCTTAACAACAGCGGGACCGGTGAGGAACATGTAGGAGGTATTCTTTACCATGAGGGTGAAGTCGGTGAGGGCGGGGGAGTAAACGGCTCCGCCTGCGCAGGGACCGAAAATGCCGGAAATCTGGGGGACTACACCGCTAGCGAGGATGTTGTGCTCGAAGATATCGCCGTAACCCGCGAGGGCGTCGATACCCTCCTGGATACGGGCTCCGCCGGAGTCGTTAAGTCCGATGACGGGAGCGCCGTTTCGCATGGCCATGTCCATAACCTTGCAGATCTTCTCGCTCATGGTTTTGCTGAGCGATCCGCCGCTGACGGTGAAGTCCTGGGCATATACGTAGACGAGGCGGCCGTCTATGGTTCCCTGTCCGGTAACCACTCCGTCGCCGTCGGGATGCGACTGTTCCATTCCGAAGTTGGTGCAGCGGTGCTGGACAAACATGTCGAATTCCTCGAAACTGCCTTCGTCCAGCAGCAGAGCCAGACGTTCCCTGGCGGTGAGTTTACCTTTTTCGTGCTGGGCGGCGATACGTTTTTCACCTCCTCCGAGCCGGGCTTTGGCCCTTCGATCGACCAGCTGCCCTATTTTTTCCTGCTGTATGCTCATATTTTGCAAATATAGGCATTATTTTTTACATTTGTGGGATAGAAACCCCAGCGTTCAGGACCTATGCCCGCCCTCAAAAAAACAGTAGTACAGAACTTCCGCAACATCGAGTTGCAGGAATTGGAGTTCTGTCCCAATATCAACTGCATCTCGGGCGGCAACGGCGAAGGTAAGACCAACCTTCTGGACGCAATCTGGTATCTCTCCATGGGGAAGAGCGCTTTCAGCTCGTCGGACCGCTTCAATTACAGGCACGGCTGCAACAGTTTCGCACTGAGCGGACTCTATTCGATGCCTTCAGGGCCTGACACCCGAATCGCGGTCAGCGTTTCGGAGGCAGGGAAAAAGTTCCGCCGAGACGAAAAGCCTTACACGCGCCTTTCGGAGCATATAGGCCTGTTGCCGGTTGTTATGGTATCGCCTTCGGACGTGGCCATGGTTTCCGAGAGCGGAGAGGAGCGTCGCAGGTTCGTGAATGCCATGCTTTCGCAGATGGACCGCGAGTATCTCGACGCCGTGCAACAGTACGGACGTCTGCTGCTTCAGCGCAACCATCTCCTCAAGGAGGGCCCTGTGGACGAAACCCTTCTGGAGGTTCTGGACTCCCGCATGGCCCGTTTCGCCGCTCCTGTTCACGAAAGCCGCGCCGCCCTCGTCAAGAGCCTCAATCCTCTTGTTCAGGACTTCTATTCCCGTATCTCCGGAGGATCCGAGACGGTCTCTATCTCTTATGTCTCCGATCTCGACAAGGGTACTCTGGACGAAATCCTGCGCTCCCGCCGCGAGAAGGATTCTATCCTCAAATATACGTCCGCCGGCCTCCAGAGGGACGATTTCGTGTTCGAAATGGACGGCTGGCCCATACGCAAATGCGGGTCGCAGGGGCAGCAGAAGTCGTTCCTGGTGGCTCTCAAGTTCGCCCAGTACGAACTGATGAAACAGAGTTCCGGCGTTGCTCCCATCCTTCTGCTCGACGACCTCTTCGACAAACTCGACATGGGACGTGTGCAGAACCTCCTTCAGATGGTGGCCGGCAGCGATTTCGGGCAGATCTTCCTCTCCGACAGCAACAAGGTGAGACTCAACGGGATAGTGGACGGAATCACCTCCGAAAGGACTTATTACGAGGCGAAGGGAGGCGTCTTTACAAGGCATGAATAGGATTGCCCGCAAGAACGCCCAGACGGTAGGGGATGTACTGAAACTCTTCTTTAAGGAAAACCATCTTTCCGCCTCCCATAATGCCAGACGCATTTATGAGGCATGGAACATAGCCTCGGGAGCGGAAGCATATACCATTAAACGTTTCTTCCGGGACGGAAAGCTTTATATAACCCTTTCTTCGTCCGTCGTCTGCTCCCAGCTTTCGATGCAGAAGGACCTTCTGATAGAGAAGATAAACGCCATTCTGGACAGGGACGAGCTGTTCATCCGCGATGACGAACGTCTCAGCAATGTCCGGGAACTTATACTGCGATGAAGATAGTCATTGACCACGCCATACCGTTCATCAACGGTGTTTTCGAACCTTACGTAGATGAGGTTATATACAAGGAAGGATCGGAGATCAGCCACGACGACCTGCTTGACGCCGACGCCCTCGTAATCCGCACCAGAACCCGCTGTAACGAGGAACTCCTGGACGGAACTTCCGTAAAGCTTATTGCCACCGCCACAATAGGTACCGACCATATAGACCTTCCGTACTGCCGTGCGCACGATATCTTCGTTCAGAATGCCCCCGGATGCAATGCCGGAGGAGTTATGAACTATGTTTTCTCGGCCCTGTACGGCGCTGCTTCGCGCAAGAGCATTCCTCTCACGGGTGCCACGATGGGCATAGTCGGCGTAGGTCAGGTGGGTTCCCGAGTGGAGCTGATGGCAAAGTATCTGGGTTACAAGGTCCTTCTCTGCGATCCTCCCAGGGCGGAGGAAGAGGGGAGCGCACAGTTCTGCAAGCTCGAGGAGCTTCTGGAGAATTCCGATATAGTTACCCTGCATGTCCCTCTAACGGACAGCACCCGCTACATGGCGGACGACGCCTTCTTTGCAAGGATGAAGTTCGGCGCTTTCTTTATCAACACTTCCCGCGGAGAAGTTGTTGACGAACAGGCACTTATGCGGGCGATTCCCAAGCTTGGGCCCGTTATTATCGATACCTGGGACCACGAACCCGACGTGAATCCCGAACTCCTGAAGATGGTGGACATAGCGACTCCGCACATTGCCGGATACTCCTATCAGGGCAAGCAGCGCGGAACCGCCGTCGCCGTGCGTTCGGTAGCACGCTACTTCGGCATCAGGGAACTCTTTGAGTTCTTCCCTCCCACCGACGTAAAGGAACTGGAAGCCGTAAAGCTGGACCTCATAGGCATGACCCAGGGCCAGCGTACCTCCGTATTCCAATACAACTATCCCATCTTCACCGACGACTTCATGTTCCGGGTGAATCCGGACGGATTCGAGAGGCTCCGCGCAAACTACAGCTACCGACGGGAGTTCTACGTTATCTGACACATAATTATTACACGCATATATGACACTGGAACAACAACTGAATTATTTCCGTGCAGGTTTTCCCTGGCTTAAGATAGCCGCTCCCGCAACCCCGGAGAAGGGTATAGCGGTGCTTGACGGAAAAGAAATCGCACGTGCGGTCGATTATGCACGCAGCGCCCATACCGACGGACGCCTCAAGTTTGTGCCCGCCTCAGGTGCGGCTTCCCGCATGTTCAAGGATATTTTCGCCGGTGCCGACGCTCCCAACGAAGCTGTGCATACCCTAACGGCTTCCATCAAGCGTTTCGCATTCTATGACAAGGCCCTTTTCGGGGAGCCCGATCCCATGTCGGAAGCCGACTGCAAGGCCACGGCGCACAAGCTCCTGGATGCTGACGGTCTGGGATACGGCAGTAAGCCCAAGGGAGTGCTCCGCTTCCATCGTTATGCTGATGAGGTACGTACCGCCCTTGCAGAGCATCTTGTGGAGGGACAGGCATACATGCGCAACGCCGACGGCAGCGTGAATATTTGCTTTACTATTTCGCCAGAGCACAAAGGTCTTTTCGAAGCCGCTTTGGCTGAGGTAAAAGACAAGTACGAAGCACGTTACGGCGTAAAGTACAATATCAGTTTCACTTTCCAGGATCCTGCCACCGATACGATTGCGGTCACTCCGGAAAACGAGCCTTTCCTTTGCGACGACGGTTCGCGTCTGTTCCGTCCCGCCGGCCACGGCGCCCTTATCTATAATCTGGACAAGGTCAGCGAAGAACTCGTTTCCATCAAGAACATTGACAACGTTGCTGTCGAGAGGATGCTCCCGGCTACCGCGGAATACAAGGAGGTGCTCATAGGCAAGGCCCTGGAACTCAGGGATACCATTTTCGGGCTGATCCGCCGCATGGATGCGGGCGAGGACGTCCTGGACGAGGCCGAGGCCTTCCTTAAGAAGGTACTTTGCGTGGAGCTTCCTGCCAATGCGGGTGCCTCCAGGGCTGAACTGATACGCTCGAAACTCAACCGTCCCATTCGTGTCTGCGGAATGGTGCGCAACGAAGGCGAGCCCGGGGGAGGACCTTTCATCATAAAGGGGAGCGACGGCTGTACCTCGCTGCAGATACTCGAAAGCGTGCAGATTAACAAGGACGATCCTGCTGCTGTGGCAGCCCTTGCGTCGGCCACCCACTTCAACCCGGTGGACCTCGTATGCTGCCTTAGGGATTACCAGGGCGGTAAATTCGACCTTCTCGCCCACGTGGACCCGAATGCCGGCTTCATCTCCTCGAAGAGCTATCAGGGCCGTCCGCTCAAGGCACTGGAACTGCCCGGACTTTGGAACGGCGCCATGAGCGACTGGAACACTCTCTTCGTGGAAGTCCCGCTCGAGACTTTCAACCCCGTAAAGACCGTTCTGGACCTGCTGAGGCCCGCACACCAGTAAGATGGGCCGGGGGTTGTAATATTGACCGTTTTTTTATACATTTGCAGGCTTTTTTGTAAGTATACAAACGATAATACAAGATACTATGGCTATCAAAGAGAAGACAAAGGAAGAAGTCCGTCTGGAGAAGGTGGAAAACACCGTATCGCGGACCGAAGAGTTTTTTAACGAAAACGGCAAGCTCATCTGGGGCATTCTTATAGCGGTCGTGGTCGTCTGGCTGGCCATTCTCGGCTACCAGAAGTTCATCCTCCAGCCCAAGTGCGCAGAGGCCCAGGAGCAGGCATTCCCCGCCGAAGGTCTCTTCCGTCAGGGTGAGTACCAGCTGGCTCTCGAGGGAGACGGCAACGTGCTCGGATTCAAGGAGATAATCGACAGCTACGGCAGCAAGGCCGGTAAGGCAATGTATTTCTATGCAGGTGTTTGCGAGCTTCAGCTCGGCAACTTCGAGGAGGCTCTCGCATACCTTCGTAAATACAACAGCAAGGACGTCGTCATGGCAGCCCGCGCAATTGCCTGCCAGGGAGATGCCTACGTAGGACTTGAGGACTACAAGGCCGCAGTAGCCGCCTATAAGAAGGCTGTTGCTAAGGCCGATAACCTTTTCGCCGCCGCCTACCTCGTAAAGGAAGGTCTCGCGCTTGAGCAGCTCGGCGACAAGGCAGCCGCCCTCGCATGCTACAAGGAGGTCAAGGACAAGTATCCCCAGAGCGTCGAGGCTTACGACATCGACAAGTACATTGCTGCAGTGGAGGAGTAGTCATGGGAAGGGCATTCGAATTCCGTAAGGAAAGGAAGTTGAAGCGCTGGGGCCACATGGCCCGCACCTTCACCAAACTGGGCAAGGAAATCACCATCGCCGTCAAGCAGGGCGGTCCCGATGTTACCGGAAACCCGCGCCTCCGCGCCCTCATGGCCGAGGCCCGTTCCGAGCAGATGCCTAAGGAGAACATCGAGCGTGCCATCAAGAAGGCCACCGAGAGCAAGCAGGGCGACTTCAAGGAGGTTATCTACGAGGGCTACGGCCCCTTCGGCATTGCCTATCTGGTAGAAACCGCCACCGATAATAACACCCGCACCGTCGCCAACGTCCGCAGCTATTTCAATAAGTGTGGCGGATCGCTCGGTACCAGCGGCAGCGTCGCCTTCATGTTCGACCACAAGTGCGTTTTCCGCATCAAGGAAACCGAAGGTCTCGACCTCGAAGAATTCGAACTTGAGCTCATCGACTACGGTGCCGAGGAAGTATTTGAGGAGACCGTCGTGGACAAGGACGACAACGAGTCCAAGGAAGTTGTCATCTACGGTGACTACACATCCTACGGTGCTATCCAGAAGTATATCGAAGACAATGGTTACGAGCTTGTATCCGGCGGATTCGAGCAGATTCCGAACGTTGAGCTCAAGGATGTCACTCCCGAGCAGCGTGCAACGCTCGAAAAGCTCATAGGCCTGCTTGAGGACGACGAGGACGTGACCAACGTCTACACCACCATGAAGCCCGAATAATCAGGTTTTATGCTTCTGGTACTCTCCATCCTCGCTTGCCTGCTCCTTGCGGGCTGCGGTGCACAAGGGAGCCTCACGGAAGCCGAAATAACGCTTATTTCCGAATCGCCCGAAGTAATGCGGGTGCTTACGGTAGAAGACAGGGCCGACTCCTTGTTCCTAAGGGGGAAGGCCCTGGATTTTAATGCTTCCGACCTCAGCGGGGAGTACGTCCGTACCCTTGGCCGTAAGATGCTCGCCACCGTTACCTGCCCTGAGCAGGACGGTGTTGGAATAGCTGCGCCCCAGGTAGGAATAGCCCGCAGACTGATAGCCGTCCAGCGTTTCGACAAACCGGGGGAGCCCTTCGAACTGTATGCTAACATTCGCATCCTGGATCTTCCCGGACCGTTCGAAGACGGGCCGGAGGGTTGTCTTTCCGTTCCCGGAGTAAGGGCGATAGTCAAACGAAGCAGGGAAGTGGTTATTTCTTATACCGACCCGGAAACCCTTCTGGAGCACGTAGATACGGTATTTGGCTTCAGTGCTGTAATTTTTCAGCACGAAATCGATCATTTGGAAGGAATTCTTTTGGAAAATTAAAAAATATGTCTACCTTTGCAGTGTATTAATAAACTAATACACCATGATAAAGGTAAACGATATTTCTTACAGTTATGGCTCCAAGCCCTGTCTGGAGCACATTTCGCTCCAGTTGGAGAAGGGCAGCATCTATGGTCTGCTGGGCGAAAACGGTGTGGGCAAGACCACGCTTCTGACTCTTTTGAGCGGGTTGAAGAAAGTGCAGAAGGGGAGTATCGACATCGACGGATACGATCCCTACGGGCGCAATCCGCTTTTCCTCGAGAAACTTATCTATCTTCCCGAAACGGTCTCACCGGTTCCCATGAAGGCATCGGCGTTCGCCTCTTCCGACGGAATCTTCCGCCCGGATTTCAGCATGGAGGTGTTTAACGAACTGATGGGTATCTTTGAGATGGATCCTTCCCAGCGCATGGACCGCATGTCTTCGGGACAGCTCAAAAAGACTTACATCGCCTTCGCGCTCGCGTGCCGTCCGGAGTTCCTCTTCCTGGATGAGCCCACCAACGGGCTCGACATTCCCTCAAAGGCACAGTTCCGCAAGGCCATGCTCTCGTACACGCGCGAAGATTCTACTATAGTGGTATCCACGCATCAGGTGAAGGACCTTGAGAATATTATCGATCCCGTCATAATTCTGGACAACCGCGACGTGCTTCTGAACGCTTCGCTCGAGAAGATTGCCGACAAGCTCTACTTCGACTACGGTTCGGCTCCCATCAAGGACTGCCTCTATCAGGAGCAGATGCCCGGAGGATTGCTCCAGGTCTGCCTCAATAGCAAGGGACAGCCCAGCAAGGTGAGTATCGAGGCCCTCTTCAATACGGCCCATAAGAATAAGGAATTTATTAAAGGTATTTTCAGCCATGAGTAGCATATTCGATTTTGCGCGTTTCCGCAAGTATTTCAATTATGACCTTGCCATGGCAAGGAATAAGGACGGCGTGAGCATCCTCGTGCTTATGTTCTTCCCGCTGTATTCCTTCTTCTTCTATCAGTTGTTTTCCTTCCTTATCACCGGCCACATGTCGCCCATGAGCATAGGGAATTCGATTACGGCGTACATTATCTGCTTCTGCATAACGGTTATATCGTTCCCCATGCGCTGCTACGGCGGCATTACCCGAAAGGGGACTGGCAGCAACTGGGTTCTCCGTCCGGCTTCGGCCTTCGAGAAGTTCCTGTCCATGCTGCTTATTACCTGTGTAGTCCTGCCTGCCGTTTGGCTTGCCGGAATGGTGTTCTCGGAGTGGATCCTCAGCGTCGTATTCCCGGAATATGTTTCTTTCGGTCTGCCGAGGATAATATCTTCCCTGGAAGAGATTCTGGCTGAGTTCCATGCCGACGACGGAACCACCCTGGCGTTCAGCGTTCCCTTCTGTCTGTACCTTAACTGGTGCGAGAACATACTTACCTTTACGCTTGGAGCTGTTCTTTTCCGCAGGAACAAGGTTGTCTGCACCTTCCTCAGCCTCATTGCCTTCATGGTTGCATTCAGCGTTTTCAGCGTGCCCATCTTCAAGAGCATAGGCGGTATGAACCTGATTCCCTCATCGCCCGACAGCAACAGCATCATCCGTCTTATGAATATGATGGTGTACGGTACCTATATAGTGATCTTCCTTGCTCTCGATCTGGGAATCTACTTCAGGATCAAGACCATAAAGCATTAACAGATGGAATTCGACATTAACAGGCCAATATATCTGCAGATTGCCGAAGCTTTCTGCAACAGGATACTCTCCGGAGAACTAAAAGGAGGGGACCGGATTCCGTCGGTACGCGAGTATGGCGCTGAGATAGGGGTTAATCCCAATACGGTTGCACGTTCGTACGACGTCCTTACTACGGACGGAATAATATTCAATAAGAGGGGAATAGGCTTCTATGTGAGCCCGGATGCCGCTTCAAGCATACGTAAGGCCGAAAAGAAGCGTTTCCTGAAAGAGGAGCTGCCGGCCTTCGTCCAGAGGGCGAAACTTCTGGATATAGAACCGGAAGAACTAAAGAAGTTATTCTGACATCACGCGATGGGCCGCCTTCCGGGCGGCCTTTTCGTTTTCTGCCACCGCCGCAAGCTCATCCTTGGGCACGCCTGCTTCGAGGAAATGTTGCCAGATGTAATCTTCTGCGACCTTGGAGGGGTGCAGGAGATCTTCGGCATAGAAGCGGTAGTCCCGGAGCTCGTCCAGAAGTATTTCGTACGCGGGGAAATAGCAGCAGCGGCTTCCCTCGCGGGAGATCAGGTCCTCGATGGCAAGTATCAGGGTGGATTTGCTGACGCTGTTGGCGTGTGCCCCGTCGCCCATATGCCTGATAGGGCTCACTGTAAAAATGAATTCCTTTAAAGGATGCTGGCGCACAAGGCCTGAGAGTATGTCCGCTACCTGGCTTACTGAGAGCAGTTCATGGGAGAATTCGGCAGCCGGACGCTTCAGGCAGTTGGATACCACTTCGCAGTCGCTTACCTTGCGCCAGACCATGGCCGTTCCGAGCGTGATTATTACCTTATTGCAGCTCTTCCAGAAGGCAGAAGCCTTTTCGAAAGCGTCGTTAGCTCCTTTAAGGAAATCGTCCGCGTCCCTGCGGGCGAAGGAAGTATGATGCCACCACGAGCAGATGCGCCCGTCTCCAGCCCCCATTTCCACGCACTCGTGTGCTTCGAAAGGCTTTCCGAACTGCATCCTGGCAACGGAATTGGCTATCGAAACGGGGTTGTACAGAGTTCCGAAGGGGTTGACGCAGACGTCGAATCCGGCGGATTTCAGCCGCTCGCCCATGCCGTCGGCGAAGCAGCTTCCCAATACCATAATCTTGTCCTTGAGCGAGGCCTTTACAGGCAGGGGCGGACAGTCTACCCGGGTGGAGAATCGAATCATACTGCAAAAATAACGAAGTTCCGTCAAAATAAACTATCTTTGAAGACTCAATGAAGAAAGTATTTTTGTCGGTCATACTTCTTGCCGTTTCCGCGCTGCTTGCGGCGCAGGATAATCTTCATAATCCCAAGCCGGAGTATGGCTTCGATTTCCTGTATCATTTCGACAACAGGGAATTCGACTATCCCAACGGCAAATACATGAAGTCCTGGACCATCTTCTCCGTTGTGGGCACCCCCTCGGTAGGCTTCAGCATAGAGCAGGGCGAGAATACTTTCCACAGGGTGAATCTTGGTATAGATATCAGGAGGGATATGGGCGATGACGCCGGCGTCCTGGATTCCTTTGGCGAAATGCTGCTCCATTACGACATGCATACCACCTTCGCGAACGGCGGACGCCTTGAGGGCGTAGTTGGCGTATTCCCGAGGGAATACATGGAAGGGGAGTACAGCGAGGTGTTCTTCACCGATTCGCTTCTGTTTTACGACAGGAACCTGGACGGGGCCATCCTCAAATACATGACTCCGCGTTTTTATACTGAGATTGGAGCCGACTGGATGGGAAAGTTCGGGCAGACGCGCAAGGAGCGCTTCCACATCTTCACCGCAGGTGACTGGATCGCCAGTAAATGGATGAAACTTGGCTGGGCAGCCACACTCTACCATTATGCCGGTTCGGTAATCGCCCCAGGCGTTGTAGACAATCATACCATGCAGCTTTACGTGGAACTGGACGGAGCCAAATATCTTGGAATCCAGGAGTGCTCCGTTAAACTTTCACCGCTCATTGCATACCAGAGGGACCGTATCCGCGACGACAAGCCTATTATTCCTCTCGGCGGCGAAATGGTGTTTACCGCCCGCCACTGGAACATATGGTTCCAGAACACCACCTATGTGGGTGACAATCTGATGCCATATTATTACAGGAACGACTCCGGTGGTGCCCAGTACGGCCCTAACCTGTATATGGGTTCGCCTTTTTACAGATCCTTCTACAACCTGTGCGAACTATACTGGGAACCTAGGCTCACCAATTACCTGCGTTTCCGTCTTTCTACCCGTTTCCACTTCGATTCCGGCGGATTCATGGGCTCGCAGCAGAAGATGTCGCTCCTGCTCAATCTGGATGCCTGCCGCAATCCCCACAGGGCTTCGGGCCACATAGGAATGGATCCCAAGAACGGGGTATTCCGCAGCAGTTACATGCTTTAATATGAAAAGAATCGCTCTACTTCCCCTGATTGTCTTCACCCTCGCCTCGTGCGGGCCCCGCGAAGGCATGCACACCCTTCATGTACTGGCAACCGACGATGTACACGGCGCCTGGTTCGATTCGTCGTACGTGGATTCGCGTATACGTCCGAGCCTGTATGCCGTCAATTATTATGTGGACAGCATACGTCGTGCAGATGGCGCCGGGAACGTACTGTTGCTGGATGCGGGAGACTGCCTGCAGGGAGACAATGCGGCATACTATTACAACTATGTAGATACCCGTACGGAGCATCTTTTCAGCAGGCTGTGCGCTTACATGAAGTACGATGCGGTTACGGTCGGCAATCATGATATAGAGACCGGTCATGCGGTTTACGACAGGGTCGCGAAGCAGCTAAAACGCCACCACATTGCCTTCCTGGCAGGAAATGCCCTCCGCAGCGATAACGGAAAGCCGTATTTCCCCGCATATAAGATGTTCCGCCGTGCGGGCCTCAAAGTTCTCGTGCTGGGCTATACGAATCCCAACATACGCGCATGGCTCGACGAGAGCCTCTGGTCCGGTATGGACTTCGCCAACCTTATTCCTCTTGTGCAGCAGGACGTGGACAGGCTGACCGCTAAACTGAAACCCCATGTAGTTATAGTCAGCGTGCATTCTGGTACTGGAAAAGGAGACGGGGGAGTTCTCGAGAGCCAGGGCCTGGACCTGCTGGAGAGCCTTCACGGGGTTGATATCCTTGTCTGCGCGCACGATCACCGTCAGACAACCGTCGTCCGGGATGGAATTGCGCTCATCAATAACGGCAGCAAGAGCAAATATCTCGGCCACGGTGTGATGAGTGTTGCAATCAAGGATGGAAAGGTTGCTTCCAAGGAAGTCAGCGCCTCATTGATTACGGTGGATAAAAAGAAGGCCGATCCTGCCATGAGGGAGGCTTTCCATAAGGATTTTGCTGCCGTCAAGGCATTTACCGTCAGGGAGATAGGTGCACTTGCTCTGGACCTTAACACCCGCGATGCCTACAAGGGCATGAGCCCCTTCATAGACCTCATCCATACGGTGCAACTGAAGAGCTCCGGCGCCGATATTTCGTTCGCCGCACCGCTCACATTCAACGGCCGCGTCCGTGCGGGAGTTCTTCTCTATAACGACCTCTTTACTATCTATCCCTTTGAGAATCAGCTCTTCTGCCTCAAACTTAAGGGCAGCGAAATTAAGGATTATCTTGAGTTATCCTACGGCAGATGGCTTGCTGAGCCCTGTTCCGGACATATTCTTGCGATCACCCATAGGGATGACCCTCGGAATTCAAAGGTAGGATGGTCCTTCGTAAACCGCACGTATAACTTTGATTCTGCGGCCGGCATCGACTATACAGTGGATATTACCCGCCCGAAGGGGGAGAGAATCAACATTCTCGGCCTTGCCGGTGGGAAGGCCTTCGATCCCGAGGCTGAATACACGGTTGCAATGACTTCCTATCGTGCCAACGGCGGAGGCGATCTCCTGATCAAGGGGGCCGGCATTGCCAAGGAGGACCTTGAATCTAGAATTGTTGGCAAGCACAAAGAAATACGCGAGTTCCTGTACGACTTCGTAAACGAGCATATGCTGCTCGATACCGATATTATTTCGGACCGTAATCTGCTGGGCAGCTGGAAGTTCGTTCCCGAAGCGCAGGCCGGGAAGGGGATAGAATCCGATATGGAACTTCTATTTGGGAAGAATTAACCCCGGAAGTTCTTCAGACGTGCCGCGAGACTACCGTCCACGGCCATCTTCATCATCTTACGGCTACCTTCGAACTGCTTGAGCAGTTTGTTGACGTCAGCAACCGAAGTACCGCTGCCCGCAGCTATGCGCTGGCGGCGGCTTCCGTTTATTGCCTCGGGATGCTCGCGCTCGTAAGGAGTCATGGAATGATAAATTGCCTCGGTCTGGCGGAAGGCAGAATCGTTGTCGATATCGACGTCCTTTATGGCCTTGCCCATTCCGGGTATCATGGCAGCCAGATCCTTTATGTCGCCCATCTTGCGCACCTGCTGGATCTGGTTATAGAAGTCGTTGAGAGTGAACTGGTTGCGGGCGAGTTTCTTGCGCGTCTCGCGCATTTCTTTCTCATCCATGGCCTGCTGGGCCTTCTCCACGAGCGATACCACGTCGCCCATCCCCAGGATACGGTCGGCAATGCGTTCCGGATGGAATATGTCGAGGGCCTCCATCTTCTCGCCCAGCGAGACGAACTTGACGGGTTTACCGGTAACCGCACGTATTGAGAGGGCTGCGCCTCCGCGGGTGTCCCCGTCGAGTTTGGTGAGCACCACGCCGTCGTAATCTATTGCCTCGTTGAAGGCCTTTGCAGATTCTACAGCATCCTGGCCGGTCATTGCATCCACCACGAAGAGGCTCTCGGTGGGCTTGATCTCGCGGTGCAGGGTGCGTATTTCCTCCATCAGCTCGGCATCTACCGTAAGGCGTCCGGCGGTATCGACTATGACCGTTGAATATCCCTCCTGGCCTGCCTTGGAGATAGCTGCTTTGGCAACCTTGACGGGGTCTTTCTCTCCATCCAGACTGAATACGGGCACTTCCACCTGCTCTCCGAGGGTGCGGAGCTGTTCGATTGCAGCAGGACGGAAGGTATCGCATGCGGCCAGCATTACCTTGATACCCTTCTTCTTCAGGTAAAGGGCAAGTTTGCCGGAGAAAGTGGTCTTACCTGAACCGTTGAGACCGGCCACGAGCACTATGCCGGGATGGCCCTTCCATTCGATGTCGCAGGAGCTTCCGCCCATGAATTCGGCCAGCTCATCGTGCATTATCTTGACCATCATCTGCTGAGGCTTGACGGCGGTGAGCACGTTGGCGCCGAGGGCTTTGGTCTTTACGCGGTCGCAGAATTCCTTTGCGACCTTGTAGCTGACGTCGGCATCGAGCAGGGCCCTGCGAATGTCCTTAAGGGTCTCTGCGACGTTTATTTCGGTGATCTTTCCTTCTCCTTTCAGAATCTTGAAGGATCGTTCCAGTCTTTCTGATAGATTATCGAACATAGCAGCCGCAAAAATAGAAAAAATTGTCGAAATTATGATTATGAAAAAGTTACTCCACAACATGCTGCTGGTAGCAGCGAAGATGAGCACAAACGACTCAAATGACACGCAGACGGAAATCGATGCAAGAATTACGGAAGGATTGGAAAGATGGATAGCCGAGAAAGGATTCTGCCGGCTGGATTCCGGGATCGACAGCGTTGCCGAGGCGATCAACGTTAACACTCACGCTCTATCGTATTATTGCCGTAACGTGCTTAAGATCAAGTACCTTTCCTGGCGTAAAGAGTTGCGTATCAGCGAAGCCTGCCGGATAATGAGGGAGAACCCCGAACTTAGTTCCGCGGACGTGGGACGACGGGTTGGAATACCGGACCGGACCAACTTCCGGCGGCAGTTCTTCGAGATCACCGGTATGACTCCATCCGATTTTCTTGAGTTCTACTCTTGTAAATAAGTCAAAAGATAGGTATCTTCGCAATCTAGTTCAATAAGGCCGACGTGACCCATACCGCATACATTTTCCTGCTGCTTATCGACCTCTTCCTGACGGTCGGCATTTCCTTCCTCTGTTCCATACTTGAGGCTGTTCTGATGTCGACTCCGCTCTCTTTCATTACCATGAAGGAAGAGGAGGGATATAAGCCGGCGGCGAAGTTCAAGCGTTATAAGACGGATATTGACCGTCCGATCGCGGCCATCCTTTCGATGAATACCATCGCCAACACCTTCGGGGCGTCGCTGGTTGGTGTTTTTACCACCGGAGCCTTCGGAAGCGCCTTCGTGGGTTGGATGTCGGCCCTTACGACCCTGCTGGTGCTGGTATGTTCCGAGATTATCCCCAAGACCATAGGAACCTCCCGGTACAAGGACCTAATGGGCTTCACTACCAGAGGAATAACCGCCCTGCTGGTGCTGATGGCTCCCTTCGTGGCGCTCATCCGCTATATCTCGCAGCGTTTCCCTTCGGAGGGCGATGCATCCGCTATCAGCCGTGAGGAGGTGAGTGCGCTTGCGAACGTGGGTGAGGAGGAAGGAGTGCTCGACAGGAACGAGAACCGTGTGATCCAGAACATAATGAAACTGGACAACGTGCATGCCTACGAGGCCATGACGCCACGTGTGGTCTGTTCCGTCGCGCCAGAATCCATGACCCTGGAGGAGTACTTCGACACCGAGGACTTCGAGCATCATTCCCGCATCCCGGTCTATGCCGAGTCGCCTGAATACATCACAGGATACATCCTGCGCGACGATGCCCTGGAGGATCTTGCGGAGGACAAGTTCAATAAAACTCTCAAGGACATACGCCGCAACGTCTCCTTCTTCAACGAAGAGACCTCCCTTGCAGATATTTGGGAGGCCCTGCTCAAGAGCCGCGAACAGCTCGCCCTGATAATCGATGAGTACGGCTGCTTTCAGGGGATCCTTACCCTCGAGGATATTATCGAGACTATTTTCGGGCTCGAGATCATGGACGAGAGCGACGAGGTGAGCGATATGCAGCAGTATGCCCGGGAGCGCTGGGAGAAGCGCCGCAAGCGTTATCGCAAGGTGCAGCATCCGGAACCAAAAGAAGAACTGAATTAGTTTGCCTTTTAAGGTATTTTTTATATTTTTGTGAATTGTAAGCCTTTACTGATGGGTATGATAGAAGATATCAAATCGGATCTTGCCAGACTGATTGCCCTGTACGAAGGGGAAAAGCAGAGAGCTGACAGGCTCGAAGAATCCCTTTCGGCGAGCGCCCAAACGGTGGAGGATTGCAAGAAGCAGATAGCTGAACTGGAAAGACAGATAGACAATCAGCAGCTTGCAGGTGCCTTTATGACGGGGGAGAGCAATGCGGTGGCGAAGGAGCGCATCTCGAGGCTGATCCGTGAGATAGATAAATGTATTTCGCTGCTTGAGAACTAGTTATGGCCCAGAAGATCACGCTCAAGATAGCCGGCAGGGATTTTAACCTCGACGCATCCTCTCCAGAGGCGGAGTCGTCGATGCGTATCGCCGCCGAAGATATCAACAAGCTGATGGCCCGCTACGACGAGAAGTATCCGCAGAAAAGCTTTGACGAAAAATTGCTCTTCGTGACGCTCACGGAGACTGTTGCAAGGGTAGTAGCCCAGCGCAAGGTCAATGCCATGACGGATGCCGAGCAGAAGCTCTCAACGGGACTGAAGGCCTATCTGGCCGGTATTGAAAATAACCGTTAGTCCGTACTTGCTGAAACAAACAAGTTCCACGGAACCGGGTCAACTCGCCCAGAGGAAGACATGCCTGCCCGACAGGAAGTCCGATACGCGGCGGAGCCCAAATCTTACAGAAATTATTTCTGCCAGGGACTAACGGGTTTTCTACAGCGTCTGCTTAATTGCGGACGCTGTTTTTATTTGTTTGACATCTTAAAAATCAATATATACGATGTTGTACTATATCCTTTCGGCCATCGCAGGCGCCATAGTGGCGCTGGCCGTTTACATAATTATCCGCAAGGCTTCCCTGAAGGGCCGGCGGGACAATTTACTCCAGAAAGCCGAGCTTGAGGCGGAGAGCATCAAGCAGCAGAAGATACTGCAGGCCAAGGAAAAGTTCATTCAGCTGAAGAGCGAGCACGAAGACTACATCAGCGCCAAGAACAAGCAGCTCCAGGAGAGGGAGAACGCAGTGCACCAGAAGGAGTCGCAGCTTGGCCAGCAGGCCGCCGAACTCGGACGCAAGCAGCATGAACTCGACAGTGCCAAGGGCGTCGTGAATGCCCAGAAGGAGGCCCTGGAGCGCAAGCAGGAAGAATGTGAAAAGCTTACCGCCCAGGTCAACCGCCAGCTCGAAGCAGTTGCTGGAATGACCGCCCAGGAAGCCAAGAACATGCTTGTCGAGAACCTTAAGGCCGAGGCCCGCACCGAAGCCCAGGCATATGTCAACGATACAATGGACGAGGCGCGCCTGAATGCCGCCAAGGAAGCCAAGCGCATAATCATCAACACGATACAGCGTACTGCTACTGAGACCGCAATTGAGAACGCCGTTACCACTTTCCCCATCGACAACGACGAGGTCAAGGGCCGCATAATCGGCCGTGAAGGTCGTAATATCCGCGCTCTCGAGGCTGCCACAGGCGTTGAAATTGTGGTTGACGACACTCCCGACGCCATTATGATCAGCGCATTCGATCCGGTCCGCCGTGAAGTTGCCCGTCTGGCCCTGCATCAGCTTGTTATCGATGGCCGTATCCATCCCGCACGTATCGAGGAGGTCGTTTCCAAGGTCAGCCGTCAGCTAGAAGACGAGATACTGGAGACCGGAAAGCGCACCTGTATCGATCTCGGCGTACATGGCCTCAATATCGAACTGGTCAAGCTCATCGGCCGCATGAAGTACCGTTCTTCCTACGGACAGAACCTGCTTCAGCACTCGCGTGAAGTGGCCAATATCGCCGCTACGCTTGCTTCCGAGCTCGGTCTCAACTCCAAACTCGCAAAGCGCGCAGGTCTCCTGCACGATATAGGAAAGGTTTCCGACGAGGATCCCGATCTGCCGCACGCACTTCTTGGCGCCAAACTCGCCGAACAATACAAGGAGCGTCCCGAGATTGTCAACGCAATCGGTTCGCACCACGAGGAAATGGAGATGACCACCACCATAGCGCCCCTGGTGCTCGTTGCCGATGCCATCTCCGGTGCACGTCCCGGTGCCCGTCGTGAGGTTATCGAATCCTACATCAAGCGGCTCAAGGGCATGGAAGACCTTGCCGCTTCGTATCAGGGCGTTACCAAGTCCTACGCTATCCAGGCCGGTCGTGAACTCCGCGTCATCGTGGGTGCCGACCAGGTTACCGACGAGGAGGCCGGACGCCTTTCGACCGATATCGCTCAGCGCATCCAGGACGAGATGACCTATCCTGGACAGGTGAAGATTACCGTCATCCGCGAAACCCGTTCGGTAGCATTCGCAAAATAAGCCTATGATTGCCCGCCTGCATCATTGTCTCCTTGCCCTCGCGGTTTTGCTTTCTGCGAGTCTTTGCCTGAATGCCCAGAGACTGCCCGACACCACCGTAAAATGGGAAACCAAAGTGGTGAAGGACGCCTCCGGTACCCGCATCGTTTTCAGTGGAACTCCACTTGTGCCCCTGGACGAGATTCACGGCACACTGCAATGGATTTCCTGCGTAGGAGATAATTGCCACAGCCCGGAAGAGATAGATTTTGATCTGAGGCCTTCGGAGGCAGCGGAGTCGGATGGCTCCGAAACCGCTGCCTCCCTCGGCACGCTGAGAGAGGGGACCGTGAGCGGTGCGAACGGTGGGGTCGAGCGAAGCGAGACGGTTTCAGAGCCTACCGACTACGTCCGCGATTCTAACAATGCTGGCGGTGAGTCATTATGGGCATTGATTCTGGAGGCCATCCTGTGGGGCCTTGCAATGCTGCTGACGCCCTGCGTGTTCCCCATGGTGCCCATGACAGTGTCGTTCTTCGTAAAGGGGAGCGAGAATGTTGCGGCAGGCAAGTTCAAGGCTGCCATGTACGGCCTGTTCATCGTGCTGCTTTACACTGTTCCGATATCCGTTATCATCGGCCTAACATGGCTGTTCGGGGGATCCACAGTTACGGCAGATATTTTCAACTGGCTGGCAACCCACTGGCTTCCGAATATACTCTTCTTCGTGGTATTCATGCTCTTCGCGGCATCGTTCTTCGGTGCCTTCGAAATCGTGCTGCCTTCCAAGCTGGTTAATTCTTCCGACCGTAAATCGGAGAGGGGAGGCCTCGGAGGAGTGTTCTTCATGGCTCTGACGCTGGTGCTCGTGTCTTTCTCATGCACCGGACCCATCGTGGGAACAGTGCTCATCAAGTCCACTGCCGGCGAATTCTGGGCTCCGATGGTGACGATGCTGGCCTTCAGCATTGCATTTGCCCTGCCTTTCACCCTACTGGCCCTCTTCCCGGCACTTCTCAAAGGTCTTCCGAAGAGCGGCGGATGGCTGAACAGCGTTAAAGTGTCCCTGGGCTTCATCGAGCTGGCTCTCGGCTTCAAGTTCCTCAGTGTCGCCGATCAAACCTATCACTGGGGCATACTCGACCGTGAGGTTTACCTTGCCATCTGGATAGTCTGCTTCGCTCTGCTGGGCTTCTACCTGCTCGGCAAAATCCGCTTTAAATACGACGACGAGGTAAAGCATATCGGAATTAGCCGCCTGGGTCTTTCAATCGCTGTATTCTCCTTTGTGGTCTATATGATTCCCGGCATGTTCGGGGCCCCGCTGAAGGCTCTGTCCGGTTATCTTCCTCCGATGGAGACGCAGGATTTCGTGCTAGCCGGCTTTGCTGGGGATTCGGCCGCTGAGTTGGCTGTAGAAGCCCCTGATGCCTCTGCCATCCTCGAGGGAACGGTCGCGTTACCGCACGGTCTAAGGGGTTTCGATACCATCGAATCCGCCCTTGCAGCGGCAAAGCGTAGCGGAAAGCGTGTGTTCGTTGACATTACGGGCCACGGCTGCGTTAATTGCCGCGAAATGGAAGCCCGTGTTTGGAGCGATCCGCAGGTACTGCAGTGTCTGGCAAATGACTTCGAGATAGTCGCGCTTTATACGGACGACAAGCTCAAACTCCCGAAGGAACAGTGGCTGACAACTCCAGAAGGCAAGGTGCTTAAAGATGTTGGGCGCGTGAACAGCTACATAGCGCGTACCCGCTTCGGGGTAAACGCCCAGCCCAACTACATCATTTTGGATTCTGACGGAAACATTCTGGCCGGCCCCCGCGGTTACGACCTTTCCATCTCTGGTTTTCTGGAGTTCCTGGCTCTAAAATAGGGCTACAGCCCGGCGATAAATTCGGTGAATAGGGCCGTCATCTTGCGGGAAGCAAGGTCGGCCTGGCGGACGATTTCGTTTTCATCGGTAACATAGTCGTCACCGGCCTCATGGGCCACGTCGGTTATCACGGACATTCCCAGCACACGTATGCCTGCATGACGGGCAGCAATCACTTCTGGGGTAACGCTCATACCTACGGTGTCGGCTCCCATTGACCTGAAATAGCTGTATTCCGCCGGAGTCTCGTAGGTAGGACCGCTGCACGATACGTAAACACCCCTACGAAGCGAAACTCCCTGCTTTGCGGCGATCGCCAGCATCCTGTCCTGGAGCTCGAGGTCGTAGGCACAGGTCATATCCGGGAAGCGGGTACCGAATTCGTCCATATTGGGGCCAATGAGCGGGTTAGGCAGAAGGTTGATGTGATCCCGTATCAGCATCAGGTCACCGATGTTGTACGACTTGTTCATCGCCCCTACGGCGTTGGAAACGAAGAGGTAGGAGATACCCAGTTTGATCATCACGCGGATAGGCATCACCACGGTATGCATGGGATAGCCCTCATAGTAATGATATCGGCCCTGCATCGCTATGACGCACTTACCTCCAAGATTACCGCAGATGAAGTTGCCCTTGTGACCAATAGCCGTAGCAGCCGGGAAACCGGGAACCGATACGTAGGGGACAGTTATCGCATCCTCGATGTAATCGGCCAGATTGCCCAGTCCGCTGCCGAGAATTATGCCGGCAACGGGTTTACGGCCGCCGAGACGTTCCCTGAGGAATTCAGCCGCCTGGGTAATAGCTGTCATCCGCTCGTCCATCCTAAAGGCTCTCGATCAGTTTGGTAAACAGCGGAATCATCCTCCTGGTTGCGGCGTTGGCCTGCTGCACAACGTCTTCGCCGTCGTTGAAATTACGCTCGACGTTCTCCGTGTTGCATACGTTGGTGACCACGGACATTCCGAATACGCGAATTCCGCAGTGGCGTGCCACTATCACTTCGGGAATGGTGGACATTCCTACCAGGTCGGCTCCCGAAGAACGGAAGAAACGTACTTCTGCCGGAGTCTCGTACGAGGGACCGGAGCCGCCGAAATAGATGCCCTGATGCAGTTTTACGCCCATATCTTCAGCAATCTTGAGGGCGCGCTCCTGCAACTCGAGGTCGTAGGGGCAGGTCATGTCCGGGAAGCGGGGACCGAAATCGTCCATGTTGGGCCCGATCAGCGGGTTGGGCATGAAGTTGATGTGGTCCTTAATGATGATGGTGTCGCCCACCTTGTATTCCGGGTTCAGGGCACCGGCTGCATTGGAAACCAGCAAGTACTTGATGCCAAGTTTTACCATTACGCGAACCGGCAGAGTAAGAGTTGCCATATCGTAACCCTCATAGTAATGGAAACGTCCCTGCATGGCAAGTACGCATTTGCCTCCGAGATAACCGCAGATTAGGTTTCCCTTATGGCCTATTACGGTCGAAATAGGATAGTTGGGAATCTCGGTATAAGGTATGGTAATGCGGTCTTCGATTATTTCGGCGAGCTGACCGAGGCCGCTGCCGAGAATGATTGCAGCAAGGGGCTTGCGGCCCTGGATGCGTTCTTCAATATAAGCTGCTGCAGTGTTGATCTTGGTTATTCTGCTGGTTCTTTCGTCCATAATGCGGTTTATTTAATCTTGGAAAGTGCCTGTCTGGCTTCGTGAAGGATGTCCCTCTCTCCGGGGATCTCGCGGTTGCGCATGACCACCTTTCCTCCTGCGATGACTGAGTCGATGCAGTCGGAGTGTGCGGAATAGACCAGGTTGGCAAGGAAGGGACCAGGGGAGAGGAAGTAACTGCTGTCGGTCTCCACTATGGAGATATCCGCCAGAGCTCCCTCCTCGAGACGACCGGAATCCAGCCTGAGGGCCTTTGCTCCATTGATTGTGGCCATGTCCAGAAGCTCATCGAGAGGAAGAGCCTTGGGGTCGTTTCTCCACGCCTTCTGGAAGAGGGCGGAGGTCTTCATCGCCTCCAGAATGTCGAGATTATTGGAGGATGCGCAGCCGTCGGTGCCGATGCAGACGTTGACGCCCGCGTCGCGGAGTTCGTTGTAAAGGAACTTGTAGCCGGAAGACAGTTTGGTGTTGGAGTTAATGTTATGTATGCAGTGCACACCGTGGCGTGCAAGCAGTTCGATATCGTGTTCGCTGAGCCAGAGGCAGTGGGCTGCAAGGAGATTGGGCCCCAGAACTCCAATGGCGTCGAGATATTCCACAGGGGTGAGTCCGCCGTGCTGGGCCTTGCAGTCTTCAACCTCCTTGAGAGTCTCAGAGAGGTGGATGTGCAGAGGCAGGTCGTGTTTGCGGGCAAAATCGGCAGCCCATATCATCATGGGCTCGCTCACCGAGTAAATGGCATGGAACGCAAGTTCGTAGATGGAGCCTTCGTCGTTCCACAGGTCCTTCACCTCTTCGTATTTGCGCTCGCACTGGTCCATCTGGCGCTTCGCCTCCTCGGGGTCGCCATGGTCGATAATATCGTACCCTACGGCCGGGCGTATTCCCATCTCCGAAGCAGCCTTCTGGCAAGCCTGGAAGAACCAGTACTGGTCGTTGAAGGTAGTGGTGCCGGTGCGGATCATCTCTATGCACGCGACCTTGGCGCTCCAATAGACGTAGTCGAAATCAAAACCGGCCTCTATCTTCCAGATCTTGCGTATCCAGTCCTGGAAGACCATGTCCTCTCCGATTCCGCGCATCAGCGCCATACCGGCGTGGGTATGCATGTTGATAAAACCGGGGATGGCCACCTTGCCGGTGCAGTCCATCACCTCCACGTCGCCTGCGAGGTCCCAGCCTATGCAAGCTCCCGTGGGAGCAATCTTCTGAATGCGTCCGCCGCCGATGAGTACGTCCTTGCGTTCATCGGCGATAGTAACGTTTTTAAGGAGAATGGAGCCCATCAAAGCTCCTCAAAGTCCACGTCGGAGAATTTATCACCCTCCGGCCTTTCGGGAATCTCGCCGCCGAAGCAGTTGGTACGGATATATTCCACAACCTCCTCGAGGCCTTCCTTGAATTTTGCGAAGTCTTCCTTATAGAGGAAAATCTTATGCTTGTCGTAAGTATAGGAGCCGTCCGGATTGTTGCGACGCTTGCTTTCCGTGATGGTAAGATAGAAGTCGTTCTGCCCCTTTGTGGATTTTACATCGAAGAAATATGTACGCTTACCCGCCCTGACCGGCTTCGAGTAAACATCTTCTGCATTTCGGTCCATATTGGACTGGTCCCTGTCCTCTCTGTACATAATCTGTATGGATTTATTGTGTTTGTTTTCTGCAAAAATATAATTTTTTAAGGATTAGATGTTATATTTGCGTATTATTTTGTTTGAAAAAGATGCTCAATCGCAGAATTCTACGAATCAAGGCCTTCAAGGCGGTCTATACCTATACCGAAAACCGTCAGATGGACATCCGGGAACTGGAATCGTACCTGGAAAAATCCTGCGAAGCCGTCCGCACTCTCTATCTCTTCCTGCTTTCCATAACCGGCCCTCTGACCAATGAGGCACGCACGAGGATTGAGGCAGCAAGGGCCAAGTTTAACCCAACGGAAGAAGAACTGCATCCGAACATGAAGTTCGTCGGCAATTCGATAGCGTCCAAGCTGGCCGACGACCCCGATTTCAGCAAACTTATCCAGCGCAAAAAACTCTCCTGGGAGCAGTATGACGTGCTTCTCCGCCAGTTGTACGAGTCCATACGCGAGAAGGATTACTTCCGTGCTTATCTCGAGAACCCCGGTAACAGCATCGCTGAAGACGCAGCCCTCTGGATAAAGATCTTCGAGAATGAGTTCGAAGACAACGAGAATCTCGAGAAGATACTGGAAGACCTTTCCATTTGGTGGAATGACGACCTTGCCTATGCCCTTACCTGGTGCTGCAGAAGCATCAAGGCAATGGGGGAGGGCAAGCGCTGGAATCTTCCTCCGCTTTATATGAGCGAGATGTCCGACAATCCCGAAGCGGAGAGCGACAAGGCTTTCGTAACAAAGCTCCTGCGCACCGCGATCGCCAACTACGGCCGGTACGTCGAAACTATACAGGCCCACACGCCCCAGTGGGATCTCAGCCGCATCTGCGCCACCGACCTTGCCCTCATAGTGAGCGGTATGGCCGAGGCGGATGCTTTTGCCCAGATACCCAAGAAGGTTACTATCAATGAGTTCGTGGAGATCTCCAAATATTATAGTACTCCCGAAAGCAGGGCGTTCGTAAATGGTCTTTTGGATAAATTAATCGAAAAACAATAAAAGTATGAACATTTTATTCGTTACTCTTCAGGCCGCTTCCGGTGCTGCAGGACAGCAGGGAGCAGGCGGTGGTTTCTGGATTATGATCCTCATGGTCTTCGTGGTCATGTGGCTCTTTATGATCCGTCCCCAGCGTAAGCAGCAGAAGGAAATGGAGAAGTTCCGCAACGAACTCAAGAAAGGTGACAAGGTAGTCACTGCAGGCGGCATCTTCGGAACCATTGCTGAAATCCAGGACAACAGCGTTCTCCTGAAGGTTGACGGCGAGGTAAAGCTTCGCGTCGCCAAGAATTCGCTCGTCCGCGACTATACAGACGTTCAGAACCAGTAGTTTTCCGGCGCCGTGCGCAATTATTATGCATTCTTCGCCTGCCTGCTGCTGTCGGCGGGAACGTGGCTGATACACAATCTGTCGCATATGCAGACGGATGTGGTCACCGTGTCCGTAGTTGCCGAGAGCAACATTGTCGGAAGGGCCTCCCGCTCGCGCGACGAGGTAGGGGTGACAGCGAGATGCAAGGCGTCCGGCTTCCGTTTGCTTAACCTGAACTGGACCAAAAAGGTCCGCACGGTACACTTCGACGCTGACGACTTCAAGCACAAGGACGGGGATTATTTTACCATATCCGCTAATCAGCTCTATCGCTATGTGAGCGAGATTTTTGCCCCCGGTGTAACCGTGGAATCGTTCCTTGTGGATGGACTGTCGTTCCGCTTCCTTCAGGAACGCTACCGTAAGGTACCTGTTAAGGCTGTCAGCCAGCTGGGTTTCAAGCCTCAGTACATGGCTGTTTCGGATCTGGCCATCACGCCCGATTCCGTGCTCGTTTACGGTTCTCCGGAGATGCTGAAGAGCCTGGAATGCGTTTATACGCGCACCATAATACGCAACGACCTCAAGGGGAATATCCACGGAGAGATTGCGCTCGAGAAGCCGGAAGGTGTGCGCCTTTCTTCGCCCACGGTGGCTTATACCCTGGATGTGAGCCGTTTCGTCGAACTTCAGATGGAACTGCCGGTGGAGCTTCGTAACGTTCCTGCCGGAGTTGATTTTGCGGCTTATCCGGCCATGGTTTCGGTAACCCTGCGCTGCGTATTTCCGCTTGTTTCCGATCCCAGGGGAGCGGTGTCGTGTTACGTGGATTATAACGAATTCGCAGGTTCAATAACAGGTAAATGCCTGGTTCATACCTCTGAACTGCCCTCAGGGGTAATAAGGCTGGACACCGAGCCGGACATATGCGAATGCGTGGAAAAGGTGAATCTGCAATGAAGACGGTTCTGGTAACGGGAGGCATTGCCAGCGGCAAATCGAAGGTGTGCGGCTATCTCTCTTCGAAGGGATATCCAGTTTACGACAGCGACTCCCGCACCAAACTTCTCTACAAAACCGTTCCCGGGCTGGCCGAAAGGGTCGAAGCCGCTGCAGGAGTGCCTCTCTCGGGCTTGTCAGCCATATTTGACGACGCGTCCATGCGGGAGAAGGTAGAAGCCGTGGTTCATCCCGAGGTCTTCCGCGATTTCGTCGCCTGGAGAGATGGGCAGGATGCCGAATTGGTCTTCTTCGAATCGGCGATAGCCTTGCAAAAACCTCTTTTCGACCCTCTCTGGGACGAGGTCTGGCTGGTGAAAGCTCCCCTCCAATCGCGCCTCAAGCGCAATCCCAAGGCGGCAGGAAGGCTTTCCTCTCAGCAGGAAATACCGGAAGAGCGAGCCACACGTGTTATCAATAACGATTCGGACCCCAAATCCCTTTATTCCAAAATCGATAATATCTTAAAACAATACTGATGGAAAAGACAGATCTTGGTAAGATTCTCGCCGTCGCCGGACAGCACGGCCTGTTCAAGTATCTCGCGCTCTCGCGCAACAATGCGGCCATTGCCGAAAGCCTTTCCGACGGCCACCGTACGGTGTTCGACGCTCACAGCCGCATAACCACCCTTGCGGACATAGCCATTTACACCTCCGAGGGAGAGCTGAAGCTCAAGGACGTTTTCCTCGCCATCGCAAAGGAATGCGGCGGAAAGGAAGCTCCCGGTTCCAAGGCTTCCGAGCAGGAGATTAAGGCTCTCTTCTCCAAGGCAGTTCCCAACTACGATGCCGACCGTTTCTACTTCTCACACATGAAGAAGATTGTCGACTGGTACAACGATCTGGTGAAGTACGCTTCGCTCGACTTCGTAGAGGAGGAAGGGCCGAAGGAAGGGGAGGATGCCTAGCATAAGGGTAATAACCCTCGGCTGTTCAAAAAATACGGTCGATACCGAGCATCTTCTGGCGCAACTGCCGGAAGATGAGTGGGTTATACAACCGGAAGATGAGGTTTCGCCCGTCGACTGGCTGCTCATCAACACCTGCGGCTTCATAGGAGACGCCAAGCAGGAATCGATTGATACCATATTAGCCCAGGCGGAACGCAGGCGCTGCGGCGAAGCCGGGCATCTTATCGTTTTCGGCTGTCTTTCGCAACGATATTCGAGAGACCTGCCGGGGCTTATTCCCGAGGTTGACGGATGGTTTGGTGCAAGGGATCTGGATCCTGTACTTAAGGCCCTCGGAGTAGAGCCTAAAATAGAGTTGCGCACGGCGCGCCGCCCAGTGGAGGATCATCCCTCGTATGCCTATTTGAAGATTTCCGAAGGCTGCGACAGGCGCTGTTCGTACTGCGCCATACCATTCATCAGGGGCGCCCACCGCTCCGTTCCCATGGAGGACCTTGTCCGTGAAGCTGAGGGACTTGCCGCCCGTGGCGTCCACGAACTTATCCTGATCGCTCAGGATACGACTTATTACGGTCTGGACCTTTACGGCCGACGCTGCCTTGGAGAGTTGCTTCAGCGGCTCAGCGAGGTGGAAGGTATAGAATGGCTACGCATTCATTATTCTTATCCCGCCGATTTCCCCGATGACGTACTTGAGCAGATGGCGGACAATCCAAAAGTCTGCAAATACCTGGATATACCCCTTCAGCACATCTCCGACAAGGTTCTTGCGACCATGCGCAGGGGAGTTGACGGTGTCTGGACCCGAAATCTTATTCGTCGCTTGAGGGAGCGTGTTCCCGGGGTGGTCCTGCGCACGACTATGATTGTGGGGCATCCCGGCGAGGGGCCGGAAGAGTTCGCAGAGCTGCTCAATTTCGTCCGAGAAGCCAGATTCGAGCGTTTGGGAGCGTTCACTTATTCGGAAGAAGAAGGCACCTACGGCGCCCGCAATTTTGCGGATGAGGTTCCGGCGGAAGAAAAGCAGCGTCGTCTGGATGCCCTGATGGCCCTTCAGGCCGAGATATCCCGTTCTTATAACGAATCCCGCGTCGGCACGCACTGCAGGGTTCTGGTGGACGATATAGCCGACGGCCGGCTGGTTTGCCGCTCACAATACGAAAGTCCGGAAGTGGACGGCGAAATCATAGTTTCGTATCCTTCCGGAACAGATATGCATTCCCTTGTGGGTAAATATGTCGATGTGAGGATTACTGCGGCCGACGACTACGACCTTGCTGCGGTTTTAGAATAAAAAAGGTGGGACCGTAAGCCGGGTTCTGTTTTTAATTCTGCCATTTATCTTCGCAACCTACCCCCTGGCATCGGGCGGGCAGCCCTCATC
>CAMHTE010000013.1 GCA_946187975.1 uncultured Bacteroidales bacterium
CCAAGAGCATGGTCAAGTGCATCCGCATGGAGAAGTCGCCCAAGACCGGCGCCTACATCTTCACCGAGCAGCTCGTTGAGGCCGAAAAGGCCAAGGATTTCTTCGCAAAGAAGTAATTCCACGCTGCAAGACAATAGAATGGCCGTTCCATATGGGACGGCTGTTTTTTTGCCGAGAATTGATTATATTTGTAGGATATAGCGCTATTAGTATGGCCCTGAGTTTTTTTCAGAAGATTTCCCGCGCCGTGGCAGGCCGCTCGAGGGTGGATGACGACACCCTGGACGCCATCGAGGAAGCCCTCGTGGAGTCCGATATGGGGGTTGATACCACGCTGAAGATTATCGACAGGCTCGAAGAGCGCGTGCAGAGGGATAAATATGTTTCCTTCGACGAGCTTACGGGATACCTGCGCGAGGAGATTTCCGCCCTTTTGGACGAGGGGGCTCCCGTAGGGGACGCCCTGTCCGCAGAAGGGCCGTACGTCATACTGGTAGTAGGCGTGAACGGTGTTGGAAAGACCACAACCATCGGGAAACTCGCGCATATGTACCGTTTGCAGGGCAAGAAGGTGCTTCTGGGAGCCGCCGATACTTTCCGCGCCGCGGCTGTGGACCAGCTGGTAATCTGGGCCGAAAGGGCGGGCGTGGACATAGTGCGTCAGGAGATGGGCTCCGATCCTGCGTCCGTCGCCTACGATACGGTTCAGGCAGCCGTGGCCCGCAAAGCCGACGTAGTACTCATCGATACGGCCGGCCGCCTGCATAACCGCACGGACCTGATGAATGAACTGACCAAGATACGTAACGTATGCCGCAAGGTGGTGCCCGACGCTCCGCATGAGGTTATGCTCGTGCTGGATGCATCCACCGGTCAGAACGCCTTCCAGCAGGCAAAGGAATTCGCCCGCGCCACCTCCATCAGCTCACTGGCCGTAACCAAACTCGACGGAACCGCCAAGGGCGGCGTTGTGGTGGGTCTGGTGGATCAGTTCAAAGTACCCGTCAAATACATAGGAACGGGGGAGGGCATAGCAGATTTGAAACATTTCGACAAGGACGCCTTCGTGGCTTCCCTGTTTAACCCGGAAGATTTGAAGTAATATGAAACTGTCGTACAACTGGCTCAAGGATTATCTCGAAACCGACCTTACTCCGGCACAGGTGGCCGAAGCCATGACTTCCATAGGCATTGAGGTCGACGGAGTCGAGGAACAGGAGCAGATTCCCGGCGGACTCGCCGGGGTGGTGGTGGCTAAGGTCGAGGAATGCACGGTGCATCCCGATTCGGACCATCTCCACATAACCAAGGTCGATGCCGGAACGGGCGAACTCCTGCAGGTCGTCTGCGGTGCACCCAACGTGGCTGCGGGGCAGAAGGTGCTCCTCGCCCAGATAGGGACGGTCCTTCCCGGCGACTTCAAGATCAAGAAGTCCAAGATCCGCGGTGTGGAATCCCTCGGCATGATATGCGCGGAGGATGAGCTCGGCATCGGGACCAGCCACGAAGGTATAATGGTCCTTCCCGAAGACGCTCCCGTCGGTATGCCTGCAAAGGAATGGCTGCATCTCGGGACCGAGGCGGTGATAGAGTACGAGATTACCGCAAACCGCGTGGACGCGGCATCCCATTACGGAGTCGCCCGCGACCTCTACGCCTGGCTCAGGCACAACAATCTTCCCTGCGCGCTCAATCTTCCGGACGTATCGGCTTTCAAGGAGGGCAGCGGAGCGGGTATCCCCGTAGAGGTCCTCGACAGTGACGGAGCACCCCGCTATACCGGCATTACCGTCCGCGGGGTGAATATCGCACCTTCTCCCGAATGGCTCCAGAAGAAGCTTCTTTCCATAGGATTGCGCCCCATTAACAACGTGGTGGATATCTCCAACTACATACTCTTCGAACTCGGCCAGCCTCTGCACACTTTCGATGCGGCCAAGATTCGCGGAGGCAAGGTAATAGTGCGCCGTGCAGCCGAAGGCGAGCCTATACGTACACTGGACGGAGTCGAGCGTAAGCTTTCCGCCCGTGACATGGTGATAGCCGACGCTGAAGGTCCCATGTGTATAGCCGGTGTTTTCGGAGGTGAGGACAGCGGAGTGAGCGAGTCCACGAAGGACGTTTTCATCGAGAGCGCATACTTCGATCCGGGTTCCATACGCCGCACATCCAAATCCCAGGGTCTCCAGACCGATGCATCGTTCCGCTATGAACGCGGCGCGGATCCCGAGATCCCCATTTACGCCCTCAAGCGCGCAGCCCTTCTTATCTGTGAACTAGCAGGAGGACGTATCGAGGGTGGAATCAAGGAGGTCTATCCCAAGCTCTTCGAGCGCAAGCGCATTGAACTCGATTATGCCCGTATCGAGGCTTTCGTCGGAAAGAAGATAGGCCACGATGTCATAGAGGGCATTCTCTCCGCGCTCAATTACAAGTTCGTCAGCAAGAACGCCGGTTCTGCCGTGGTGGAGGCTCCTTCCTACATGGTGGATGTTTACCGCGAGTGCGACGTAGTGGAAGAGGTGCTTCGCATCTATGGCTACAATAACATCGACCTTCCCGCCCACATGAAGATGAGCGTGACGGCGTCCCCTACGCCCCAGCCTGAGGCCATCCGCAACCAGGTGTCGAACTTCCTGGCCGCCAACGGCTTTACCGAGACGATGAACAATTCGCTGACGAAGGCCGATTATTACAAGGATCTGAAGACTTTCCCCGCCGAGAGGCTCGTGCATATAGTTAATCCTCTGAGTTCCGACCTCAATGTGATGCGTCAGACCCTCCTGCTCAACGGACTGGAGGTCGTGGCCTACAATCTGAACAGGCAGGTCTCACGGGTCAAGACTTTCGAATACGGATCCGTTTACAGCCGTATTCCCGAAAAGGACGCCCAGACACTCGAAGGGTACTCGGAGCATACCTGCTTCGCCATGTTCCTCTGCGGAGCTCCCGACAAGAACTGGCGCGGCGGAGAAGGCAAGGGCGACTTCTTCCAGATGAAGGGTTACCTTGAACTGCTCCTCAAGCGTTATGGTGCCGACCTTTACCAGATGTGGACGGAAGCGGCTCCCGCCGATATCTTCTCCGAAGGCGTATGCTACAGCCTTCCCGGACAGAAAAAGCTTTTCGCCACTGTCGGAGTGATCAATCCCCAGCTTGCCCGCAGGTTCGGGATCAAGCAGCAGGTGGTTGCCGCCGAAATCGACTGGAGCGTCCTCTTCGCCCTCATAAAGAGGGGTAAGGTGGCATTTAAGGAGATGCCCCGCTTCCCGGAGGTCCGTCGTGACCTGGCACTGCTGCTCGACGAGAAGGTTAGTTACGCAGAGCTCCGTGCCGCGGCCCTGAAGAACGCTAAGCACCTGCTGAAGAACGTGGGTCTGTTCGACGTATATCGTGGCGACAAGATCCCCGAAGGCAAGAAGCAGTATGCCCTCAGCTTTGTATTCCAGGATGAGGAGAAGACCCTTACCGACGAGGATGTGGAGCGCGTGATGGCCAGGCTTCTGGAAGTGTTTACAAAGGAATTCGGAGCTGAACTGAGGTAATGCGCAAGTCTGTCGGCATATTCCTGTTCGTGCTGTTATGGGCCGTGCTGCTCTCTTCCTGCGGAAGGGAGGGCAAGGTAATCCCCGCTCGGAGGATGTCCGACATCTATGCCAAAATGTTCCTTGCCGATCAGTGGATGACCGACCATACGGAACTCAGGCGCACAGCCGATACGACGCAGTTCTACGAAGCTATATTCCAGAGCTACGGCTATTCTTTCAAGGACTACGACGCCAGTGTGCGGCATTACTTGAAGAAGCCTGAAAAGTACGCAAAGATCCTTAAGCGTGCTTCCGAAAAGCTGGAAGCGGACCATAAAAAGCTTCTTGCCATTCAGGAGAGGGTTATTCACCTGAAGGAGCTTATGCGCGGCATAGGAGGTTATGAGGCACAGGATTTCCCTCTGGATTCGGTCTTCTTGGACAGCCTGACTTTCTGGCCTGTATTCCTTTCCGACAGCGTTGCGCTTGATTCGCTCGCGGTGGCGGATTCCCTTGCCGTGGCAGATTCCCTCGCGGTGGCGGACAGCGTCGCGGTCGCTGCGGATTCCTTGCAGCTTTTGAAGCCATGATGCGGGAACAGACAGTCTTCGGCCCCATCTTCAGCCGCAGGCTGGGGAGTTCTCTGGGAATTAATCTTCTTCCCACGGAGGGAAAACTCTGCAATTTCGACTGCATCTATTGCGAATGCGGATGGAACCGCGACGGCAGGGGAGATACCCATCTGCCCGATGCCGCTGAAGTGCGTAAAGCTCTGGAAGAGAAACTGCTGGAATGCCGCGATGCCGGTACTACAATCGATTCCATTACTTTTTCCGGAGACGGTGAGCCCACGCTCAACCCTGATTTCCCTCAGATAATACGCGATACGATTGCGTTGAGGAACCGTTATTATCAGGGAGCGGTCGTTTCCGTGCTTTCGAATGCCACGCGTGCAGGAGTGCCTGGCGTATTCGAGGCGTTGCGACTTGTGGACAATCCTATCCTTAAGCTGGACGCACCCACTACGGAACTTGCCGCCCGCATCAACCGTCCGGCTCCGGGCTACGATGTGGAGGCAGTGGTGAAGTCGCTGGAGCGCTTCGAAGGGAACTTCGTGCTGCAGACAATGTTCCTGCGTTCGAAGGACTTTGATTCGGCTTCTCCTGAAGTGCTCCTTCCATGGATGGATATAGTGCGCCGGCTTCGTCCCCGCGAGATAATGGTTTATACCCTCGATAGGCCGGCCCCTCAGGAAGGGCTTCAGAAATATTCGGCGGAACAGATGCGCACTCTTGTGCTTCCGCTCATCGAAGAAGGATTCAAAATACAAATAAAAGGATAATATGAACAAGACAGAAATTCTCCGCAAATGCTTCTCATTCATGGATCTTACGACCCTTCGTCCCGAAGATACGGTCGAGTCCGTGAAGAAACTCGTAGGCAAGGTGACCACTCTCCGCAAGGAGTATCCTTCCTATCCTCTGCCCGCATCCATCTGCGTATATCCCAATTTCGCTTCGGTAGTGAAGGCTGAGCGTCCCGATCCGGAGCTTCACGTCACCTGCGTGGCTGGCTGCTTCCCTTCGTCGCAGAGCTACCCTGAAGTGAAGGTGCATGAGTGCCGTCTGGCCGTGGAAAACGGAGCCGACGAAATCGATATCGTGCTTGCTCTCAATAAGTTCCTCGCGGGAGATGAGGAGGGTGCCAAGCAGGAAATAGTGGAAATGAAGGCCGCCATTGACGCCGCTGCCGCGAAGGCGGGACGCAAGGTTATCCTGAAGGTTATCCTGGAAACCGGCGTACTCGGAACTCCCGAACTTATCCGCAAGGCATCCATGCTGGCCATGGAGGCCGGAGCCGATTTCATAAAGACTTCTACTGGAAAGGTGGCGGTTAATGCGACTCCCGAGGCTGCCCGCGTGATGTGCGAAGCAATACGCGATTTCTACGCTGCGACCGGCCGTAAGGTGGGCTTCAAGGCCGCCGGAGGCATCTCCACTGCCGAGGACGCTCTTACCTATTACAATATAGGCCTGGAGATCCTGGGAGAGGAATGGCTGAACAAGGACACCTTCCGCTACGGCGTCAGCCGCGTGGGCAACGCCCTCATGAGCGCCATTGAAGGCAAGGAAATAAAGTTCTTCTAGTCCTTTAGTCCGCTGATGCCGGCGCAGTATTCGCGCAGGTCGTTCCAGCGGTAATATGGACCTTTGACAGGGGAGACTGCCGGAATGGCGGTCTCCTTTTCGTTTAGGATGAGTTTGACAAGGACGTCTCCCTTGCGGTTACGGTAGAATACCAGGGCGTAGTTGCATCCCATCGGCACGTTCTTCCAAGCCGGCCAGTACTCCCAGGTATCGGCCAGACGACCTATATGGTCATATCCCTCCACTTTCATAAGGCTCATTACGGGTGCTACGCCGGTATCGTGCCCGAAGCGCAGGTCGGCGCAGACACCGTTTCCTGCGAGAGCTTCGTCTGCCTTCTGGATTATTTCGCGCAGCAACGGTGCCCCGGTATTGGTGTCGCGGTAGCAGCCGGTCTCCTCGGTATTTATGAACCAGGTCGCAAGTTTAGCGTTATGGGCCTTGAAGAATGCCAGCAATTCCTCTTCGGTAAAACTGTCGAGTGGTTCGCCCTCCGTTCCTACGCAACGGCCTATGCTTAAGACGTTTATGGCGGAATAGACAAGTTTATAAACGGGTCTTCTCCCGAGCACGGCGGCTGCCTTCGCGGGGTCGGTGAAATAGCGCCTGGCAGCGGCTTCAGCATCGGTCTCGGCACGCATGATGGAATCGCAGACATCGTGCTCCATGGCGTCGATACGGGGATTCGGATCCCAGTTGGTGAAATAATACTTATCCCCGGAAAGCACGTCGAAGTCCAGTTTCGGGGCCTTCTTCTGCAATTCCAGTATATAGGCGGTTCCGGTCAGGAGACTCCTTACGAGGGGTGAACTGCGAACTATTACCCTGCGGCTGCCTTTCTGGCGGAAGATCCTCTTGAAGCGGTTGAACATACGGCGGCTGATACCCTGCTCCTCTTTGTACCCGACAGGGGTCAGCATTGCTTCCATGCCTTCGTGAAGCTTATAAATATTGTGGGCGTGGGACCGGATTTCCTCTCCTTGTTCCGTAAGGAGGTCGGCCTCATGCAGGGCGTCAAGTCCGGAGAGCAGCCCGGAAATGGCTGAGATATGCGAGAGTGAACGACTTCCGTGCCTGCCGTAGTAGCTGAAATAAAACGGTTTATATCCCCTCGGGGGACGGGAATCCTTTATTGTGGGAACGATATACGGATGATGGTTTCCGGAGACGATGTAGCGGTCCTGGCGTATGGCTTCGACGGGGTCCTGTCCAAAGGAGGCCTGCCCGATCAGCAGAACCAGCAATATGCAGAGGAATCTTTTCATTAAATGATGCATTCTGTTGAGATACAAATATAAAAAATATGCAGTCTGTTTGCAAGGGAGCGCGAAAAAGGCAAATAGCCGTTTAGTAAACTTTTTACACACTTTTACCGGGAGTAATTTTGTACCGACTTAAAACTATGAAGATGAAAAGAAGAATTATTATCGTTATGGCGGCGCTTGCCCTGGGGGCATGCAAGGTGGAAGATTTTTTTGGCTCAAGAAGCGAGGTGGTTGATCTGGACGGGGAGCCGGAGCACGGAATGATAGTGCTTGGCCGCCAGCTGGACGATCCTTATTCGGTGGTCAACATAACCAAAGCTCTGGCGTCGCTTTATCCAGTAAAGGCCTCTACATATGAGGTTCCTACTACGGATCTTTACGTGCGTTTCCTGCCAAAAACGCAGGAGGAACAGGACGAACTCGAATCCCTCGGGCTGGAACTGCTGGACCATCCGGTCGATTATGAGATCGTCCGGGACGGAGACTATTACCACGATCCGCAGATTCCTTCGCAGCGTATAACCTGGCAGTATGCCGTTGTGGAGCCTGAATTCGAGTTCCCCGCAGGCATACGCTATGAGATTCTGGATCGCTGCTACATTACTGAGCACGACCTTGCAACACGTTCCGACGGCATCGACTGGTCGGCCGTGGAGCGCGAAGCTTTCCGGCTCACCGGCAACTCAGCCATGCTCGAGCCTTCCACCCGGGGAGAAAGCAAGCCGTCGGGTCGTATAACTCTCATCGACGATCGGTATCCCGACAGGCCGGAGGGAGTAAAGGGGGTCCGTGTGGCCTGCAACGTTTTCGTCAAGATATCCCAGGCGTACACGGACGCCGATGGCAATTATACGCTCGGGAAATCCTTCTCTTCCAAGCCGCGCTACAGGCTGGTTTTCAAAAACAAGAAGGGCTTCGGAATAGGCCTGAATACAATACTCGTAGGTGGATCAATGTCCACTCTGGGAAAACACTCGCCGTCCGGCCTCGATTACGAGGTGAGCAAGAAGTCCGACCGGGCGCTGTTTACCCGCTGCGTCGTAAACAACACCGTATATGACTATTACGACGGCTGCAAAACTCCATCGGCATCAATAAAGGCTCCTCCCGGTAATCTACGTATCTGGATATTCCGTAATTTGACTTCCGGCAGCGCGGTCATGATGCAGCATGGTGCGGCCATCGACAAAACCAAGATAGGGGAGTATTTGGGAGAGTACGCCGGCATAGTCAAATGGTTTCTGCCGGACATTACCCTCGGGCTCAAGAACTGCACGGATTACGCTTCTGTATACGCGCAGACAGTACACGAACTTGCCCACAGCAGCCACTTTATGCAGGTGGGGACGGAATACTGGAACAAATACGAAGAATTCATACTCGATTCGTACGTGTCTTCCGGTTTCCTGACGTACGGATCCGGCAGCGAACCATACGCGGGATATTGCGAGGTAGGGGAGATGTGGGCATACTACTTACAGACAAAACTGTTCCGGGAGCGTTATCCCGGCAGCGAGCATGCCTTCGGCACGTCCTACTGGTTCTATCCGCAGATATTCCATTATCTCGACGAACGCGGCCTCGGCCGGTACAAACTCTTCCAGGCGCTACAGCCGACCATAACGGACAGGGACCTTCTGCGCGACAAGCTGCTGGCCCTTTATCCGGAGTTCAAAACCAACATTATGCTGGCCTTTAACAGATACTATTGATATGATTGATTGTTTGATAAAGAAAGTATCGGTGGCTCTGCTGGCGGTATTGTTTTTCGCCGGGACAGCTTCGGGACAGGTGCTTGCGCTTTCCACGAACGTGGTGGATTATGTGCAGACAGGTGGGCTTAACGTTGAGGCTTCCTACGCATTGCAGAGGCATTGGAGCGTCGGTGCCGGAATGAAGTACGACGGCCGCGGTTATCAAAAGCAGCAGTTGTATTCGCTGGGGGGCCGTTACTGGCCCTGGCATATTTATTCCGGCTGGTGGCTCGGGGCAAAAATGCAGTATCAGGAATTCAGTTCCGCAGAAAGGGTAACCTACCGCACGTCAGAGGGCGACCGCATAGGCGCGGGAGCATCCGCAGGGTATTCGCGCATGATCGGCCCTCACTTCAACATAGATCTCGGCCTTGGCTTCTGGTACGGCTCCGGCACATACGTACGCTATTCCTGTCCCAACTGCGGAAGCATACTGTCAAGGGGGAGTCAGGCATTCTTCCTCCCTAACGACATCCTCCTTGGCTTAAGCTATATTTTTTAGATTGGGGTATTGATTTATGCCATAAAAAAAAGAGCGATTGCTCGCCCTTGAAACTGTTGTACAATGGATAGTCCATCGAAATCGAATTTCAACTTTCTACTTTCAAAGCCATTGTCGAGTTCGATACAAAGGTAGGGATTCTTAAGGAATAAGAAAGGAGTTCTGTGAAGAATGGGGCTTAAACGACAGTTAAAAATGGATTGCAAGTCAGAAAATTTTGCTATATTTGCAACCCCTGAAGCGGGAGTGGCGAAATGGTAGACGCGCTAGTTTCAGGAGCTAGTGTCCGGTGAGGACGTGTCAGTTCGACTCTGATCTCCCGCACAAAACAGGACGGTTTGAAAAAGCCGTCCTGTTTTTGCGTTTTAATTACAAATATACTCCTCATTACAGTTGGGTAACAACCTTGGGGTCGGCTACGGCTGCATGGGCGGCGCGGCGGCAGATGCCTGCGTTGGTCGTGGTTACCGAGGTGGGGGTATAGGTATTGTCCCTTACGTCCAGTCCTGTAAGCGTTTCGAACCAGGTGCAGGAAGCCGTGAAGCGTCCGTGGTTGTAATCCAGATGCCCCCAGTCGCGGTTGAAGGTATCTCCAAGCGAGGAGGTGCGTCCGTTCTGGACGGCGGTTCCGGTAGGTATGATGATATCCAGGTTGGAGCGGGTTTGTATTTCAAAAGCGCAGTCGCGGCAGGCGGCGTACATCTTGTCCTGATCCTTGTCGTACAGATTGAAACGGTCGTTCGTGCAGTCTTTGGGGAAGGCCCAGGTCATCTGGTAACCAATCTTGTATGTCCCTGCCTGCAGATAGTTCTTCAGATAATTCTTGAAGTTGTCGATGTATGGATAATGGCTGTCAACCACACCGTACAGGCCCTGTCCCTGCTGGAAAATGACGTATTCCCAGGGTTCGTCGGCCAGCATGGTGGCGATTGACAAGTTTTCCGTTGTGGTCTTTACGCCCCGGACCAGTTTGCGATAGGAATTGGAGTTCCTGGTGGATTCCACCGTGCTGCTCTCGTTCTCCCAGTGCTTCTGCAGGGTGCAGCCGCCGATTACGCAGTTGCCGATTATGGGATCGTATCCGGCCGCCATCAGCAGTTCGGAGAGATACTGTTCCACCGCATCCACCGTGAAGCTGTTTCCTATGGCAAGGATACGTATCTTGCCCATGGGATAATCCGGATCCGTGTACGGTGCGGGTTCTCCGGTGGGAAGGGGGAGTCCGGTAACGGAGTCACGTTCCCATAGGTTGCAGCCGGGGGACAGTTTCGCTGCCTCGTTCAGTTTGCCAAGCAATGTTCCGTCGGTAAACGCTGCATCGGAAAGGCCCTCGCATGTGTTTGTGCTGTAATAGGCGCCGTAGGTATTGGCGGAATTGTAATAGTTTTCCGAGGCAAGCGTCGCAGCCGCGTTCTTGTAACCTATAATGGCTCCCTTATACTTCAAGGTAACGCTTGTCGTGAAGTCCGAATGCAGGATATTGGTCCAGCAGGAACTGATCTTTCCTGCGCAGTAGTGCGAACCGATAATTCCGCTCAAACCGTAGACATATGTATTACTATGAGTGGATTTCAGTTTAAGGTTGTATGAGCAGCAGTTAAGCAGGTCGATGGGGCCCGTTGAAGCTTTCGCTGTTCCGCCTACTATACCTCCGATTCGTGCATAGTAGTTTGTATCGGCTTCGGTTCCGTGAATGGTGTTGTTGCTGTCCACGCAATTGGTCACGCAGGTACCTGTTCCTTTGCAGAGGACATACCCCAGGATACCTCCTATGTTGAAGGTGCCGGTGAGGTCGGCCATATTGTAGCAGCTGTCGATGGATACTGAAGATCCTGACGGCACATCGGCGTTGCCGACTATGCCGCCCAGGCCCTTCGCTGCTGTAATAATACCCTTGACGACGCAGCCGGTAATGGAGCCGTCCGATACCAGTCCGGCCATTCCGCCGGTACTGTTACCGCCTTTAAGGCTTCCGTTGAAGCTGCAGTCGGAAATGGTGCCGCCCTGCAGGTTGCCTGCAATGGCGCCGCAGGCAGTTCCGGATCCCAGGTTGACTTCGCCGGAAACCGAACACTCCTTGATAGTGCTCTTAAGGCTGATGCCCACGATGGCAGCCTTGGCGGAGCCGGATCCTTCGATGCTGCATCCAGCGATGACTATATTGGAAAGGGTGGCCCTGTCGGCATATCCGAACAGGCCTGCCCCTTGGGACGGAGCCGATTCGAACTGAAGTCCGGAAATGCTGAATCCATTTCCTTTGTACTGGCCTTGGAAGGGAGCGGAAGCTGCATAATTGCCAATGCATTCCTTGAGGCTTGCATCCGCAATATCGGCCGTCTGGCTGTAAATGGCGCTTACAAACTGTCCCTCTTTATGGTTGACCAGATATGCAAGCGTATCCAGATCCTTGACGCTCGAAATAAGATAGGGACTTTCTACAGTACCCTTTCCGCCTCCGAACAGCACCTCTTCCTGAGGTTCCGGCTCGGGTTCGGGTGCAGGTGTGGGCTCGGGTTTCTCCGTAATCTCGTTGCCTTTACAGGAGAGGGCGACTGCCAGTAAAGCGACAACCGTGGCCCAGAAGAAGGAATGGAACGCTTTCACAATAATCTATTTTACGGGGATTTTTTCGATTCTGCGGGCATGACGGCCGCCTGCGAAGGCGGTCTGCATCCATGTGCGGACTATGCTGACAGCCATGCGGTACGAGATAAAGCGTGCGGGAAGCACGAGTACGTTGGCTTTGTTATGTTCCTTCACGAGTTCTCCTATAGCCGTGTTCCAGGCAAGGCCGGCGCGTATTCCCTGATGCTTGTTTAGGGTGATGGCCATGCCGTTGCCGGTACCGCATATTGCTATTCCGGCTTCGACGGTGCCTTTTTCAACCGCATCGGCGAGGGGGTGGGCGAAGTCTGCGTAATCGCAGCTTTCAGGACTGTCGGTCCCGAAGTTGACTATTTCGTGGCCTTTACCGAGGAGGTAGGATATGAGTTTGCCTTTGTACTCAAATCCCGCGTGGTCCGAACATATTCCGATTTTCATATAATGTAATGTGTTTATTTTCCGAGCTTTGCACCGGCGGCTTCCATTCTGCGGAGGAACTCGTCCTTACCGATGAATGACAAAATGTCAGCGATGCCGAGTCCGCTGCCGGAGCCGGTCAGTGCGAGCCGCAGGCAGTTCATAACCTTGCCCATGGGCCACTCGTTGCCCCTGATGTACTCTTCGAGCGCACTCTCGATAGAGGTTTTTTCCCAAGGCCCGTCATAGGCGCACACAAAGTGTGCCACTTTGAAGGCCAGCTCGTAGTTCTCCTCTTTCCAGAATTTCGCCGCGTCTTTTTCTACATATTCCGTGGGAGCATTGAAGAGATACCACGCAATATCCCAGAAGTCGGCCACGAAAGTAGCGCGTTCCTTTATGAGATGAACCACTTTTACGAGGTAGTCCATGCCTCCGGGGCAGTCTTCGACTGCGATGCCGTGCTCTTTCAGCACGGGAACGAAGAGTTCCGCAAGGGAAGCATCGTCCTTAAGGCGGAGGTATTCCTTATTGAACCATTTTGCCTTGTCGGGATTGAACTTGGCGCCAGCCTTCTGCACTTTATCGAGGGAGAAGGCTTTCACCAGCTCCTGCAGACTGAAGAGCTCCTGTTCGGTGCCGGGGTTCCAGCCGAGCATCGCGAGCATGTTCACGAAAGCTTCGGGGAAGTATCCGTCCTCGCGGTAGCCGCGGGATTTCTCGCCTTCTGCGTTGGTCCACTGGAGAGGGAAAACAGGGAAGCCGAGTTTATCGCCGTCGCGCTTGCTGAGTTTGCCGTTGCCTACAGGCTTGAGCAGGAGGCTCAGGTGGGCGAAGCGGGGCATGCTGTCCTCCCAGCCGAATGCCTTGTAAAGCATGTAATGCAGGGGGAGCGACGGCAGCCATTCCTCACCGCGGATGACCTCGGTGATTTCCATAAGGTGGTCGTCCACTATGTTTGCGAGATGGTAGGTGGGGAGTTCGTCGGCTCGTTTCCAAAGCACCTTGTCGTCCAGGGTGTCGGTGTTGACCTCGATGTGACCACGGATAAGGTCGTCCATCTTCACCACGGTGTTCTCGGGCATGCGGAAGCGTATGGTCCAGTCTGTGGTGGTCTCCAGCAGGTGAGCGGTTTCTTCTGCACTGAGTGTCAGCGAGTTGCGAAGACCTTTACAGGTAGTCTGGTTATAAATGAAGGTCTGTCCGGAAGCTTCGGCTTCGGCGCGGGCCTTTTCGAGTTCGGCGCTGCTGTCGAAGGCATAGTACGCATATCCAGCCTCCACGAGTTGTTCGGCGTACTTGCGGTAGATACCGCGCCTCTGGCTCTGGCGGTAAGGAGCGTGGGGATGCCGTTCCGACGGGGTCTCAACCACATGACCGGAAGCATCGACTCCCTCGTCGGGAAGGATGCCGCACCAGCGAAGGGCCTCGATTATGTATTCTTCCGCCCCAGGAACGAAGCGGTGGGAGTCGGTATCCTCTATACGGAGTATGAAGTCTCCTCCGTTCTGCTTGGCATACAGATAGTTGTAAAGCGCAGTACGTACCCCGCCCATATGCAGGGGGCCGGTAGGGGACGGTGCGAATCTTACTCTGGTCCTTCTATTCATTTTTCTTGGGTTTGCGGCGTATCGCCGGTTCGTTTTCGAGAGTGGACATATCCTGGCCTTCCTTTACAAGAAGTATGGGAGGTACGTCGGGATCGTAACGGAAGCTGCGCTCCCCGGTGCTGCTGCTGAAGCCTATGTGCGAGCTGCTGTCGGCCGGAAGAAGTATGCCGTCCGTCTTGATAACTTCGCCCTTGTCGTACACGAAATTGCGGTCGAGTATGATGAGGTTGTCCAGATCCTTGTCTTCCGCTCCTATGACATCGGTGAAATGCAGGCCCGTGACGATGGAGGTGATATGGATGCTGTCGCCTGCTTCGGGCGTGGTATCGTAAATGAGGCCGCGCTTGAAGTTGTTGCCGCCTCCGGTGTATTCGTCGATGAGGTTGTTGAGTTCGCGCATCTCGTCCATGGTGAGACCCTGGTCATTCTTACCCACGGTTATGTTCACCAGCACGTTTTTGGCGCTCTTGAGGTCGAAGTCGTTGAGCAGGGGCGACTTGAAGGCTTCCTTGACGGCATCCTTGATACGGTTGGCGCCGGTGCCGGTGCCGCAGCCCATCAGGGCCATGCCGCTGTCCTTCATCATGGTCTTTACGTCTTCGAAGTCCACGTTGATGTAGCCCTTCTTCTTGATTATCTCCACGACGCCGCGGACAGCCGTCGCCAGGACCTCATCCGCCTTGGGGAAGGCGTCCTGAATGAGCTGGTTGCCGTAATAGTCGTAAAGACGCTCGTTGTTTATGATTATCAGGCTGTCGACGTTCTTTTCCAGTTCGTGTATGCCGTCGATGGCGCGCCCGCGGGCCTTGCGCCCTTCGTTACGGAAGGGGAGCGTTACCACGGCTACGGTAAGTATACCGCGGTCCCTGGCCATCTTGGCTATGACGGGAGTGGCTCCGGTTCCGGTACCACCGCCCATTCCGGCCGTTATGAACAGCATTTCGGTATGTCCGTCGAATACCTTCGCCTCAATCTCGTCCTGGCTTTCTAGTGCGGCGTTGCGGCCCTTTGTGGGGTTAGTTCCGGCTCCAAGTCCGCGTCCGAGCTGAATCTTCATGGGAACGGGACTCTCGTTCAGGTGCATGGAATCGGTGTTGCATACCACGAAGCTGCAACCCTCGATGCCCTGTTCGTACATGTAACTCACGGCGTTGCATCCGCCTCCGCCTACGCCCAGTACCTTGATGGTCTCGTCGGAAACCACCCAGTCGGCAGGAGTAATCATATTGTCTTCCATATTCTCTTATTCTGCTGTGTCATAAAACTTCTCCAGTACTCCGGTGATGACCTGGCTTGTCTTTTCCCATGTAACCTGGAAGGGGCTCTTCCCGGAAGGCTTCCTGCTTGCTTTCTCCTTCTTTTTCTTTTCGGGCTGGCTCTTCTCCCATCCGTCTTCGTCGAAGACGCTGCCTTTGCGGTTCTCCTCCTCTTCCTTCATCCTCTCTTCCTCGGACCTTTGCATTTCTTCTTCGGCCGCGAGCTCTTCCTCGGTCTTGGGAGGAATGTACTCGGTAGTGCAGTTGAGGTGCTCGTCGTCCTTCGCAACCATGAGCATCCCTATCGAGGCGACCGCACCGGTTTCGGCGACGTCCGGGCATCCGCTGAATGAGAAGCGGCGGACGCAGGGGAAGCCGGTCCTGACGTTGTAGCCGGACATTTCCTTGATCAGGTTGCTGCAGTTGGCGAGATTCGCGCAGCCTCCGGTAAGCACCACTCCTGCGCGAAGATGGTCGGCATATCCGCTTCCCTGGATGAGGAAAAGTATGGCGTCCACTATTTCGCGAACCCTGGCGGTGATGATCTCCGAGAGATATTTCACGCTAAGCTGCTGGTCGCTGCCGGTCTCACTGTTGTTGATCTGGAGTATCTTCTCGCTCATGCTGAGCAGTTTTTCGGGCATGCATGCTCCGTATGCGAGCTTGATGTTCTCAGCCAGCTTTGTGTTAAAGCCGCACTCGTACTTGATGTCGGCGGTTATATTGTTTCCCCCGAAAGGTATTGCTCCGTAGTAACGCAGGATATTGCCCCTGTATATGGTCACGGACGTTACTCCTGCGCCCATTTCGATGAGGGCCACTCCGTTCTCCATTGCTTCCGGACTGAGTACGGCGGAGGCGGTGGAGGTAGGGAGGAAGAGTTTCCTGGCGGGGGCTATGCCGGCGCTGTTGAGCATGATGTCGATATTGTCGGAGGCCTTCTTGGTCCCTATGAACGCTTTGAAGTTGCCCACGAGGGTCTTGCTGGGCATGCCGACCACATCCTCCTCGGTGCAGTTGATGGTGTCGTCGGTATTGAACGACTGCGCCGCCGCCCCGAAGATGGTCTCTTTCTCGGGGTTCTTGAGGGGATAGGTGTCGAGGGCCAGGTTCTTGACCGCGTCGATTTCTTCCTGGGTGATGCAGGTGAGTTCGTCGCTGTGCTCCAGGGTGGCCGTTGCGGTTTCTTGAGTAACCTCGTAACGGGGCAGGCCTATCACCACCTGCAGGATCTTGATGTCGAGGCTTTCCTCGGCTTCTTGTACGGCGGCCTTAAGGGCTTCGCCTGCCTTGATAGGGTTGAGTATGCGTCCGTAGCGCATACCGGCGGCCGGGGACTCCTTGTAATAGAGGATCTGGACGTTTTCGCCCGTCACTTTGGCCACGCACAGGCCGATCTTGGACGTGCCCATATCCACGGTTGCTATGTATCTGTCTTCCATATACTGAATTAATTATTTTCTGCAGATAACCTGTCCTTTGTATTTGACGTTCACTGTTTTATAGTAATCGGGGCCCTTTTCGGGCAGAATGTAGCGGTAGTACCTTTCCATGCGCTCGAACTTTTCCGCGGGGTTGTCCGGACCCCCGAAGATGAAGCGTTCGCGGCCCTCGCGGGGTATCATCACCAGGTCGCCCTGGCCGTTTACGCTGATCTGCACTATGGCCTCGTCCCAATATTTGGAGCGCTTCATATAATCCAGCAGTTTCAGTACCGAGGCTATCCATTCGCGTTCTTCTTCGCTGGCTGCGGCTCCCTTGTATCCGGCCGGGACTTTCAGGGGAACGTTGCCGTCGATTACCGGTACCGCGAAGGTGTGCCGTGCCTGCAGGGGGAAAATGTACCCCTGGGCATCCACGTAGAAGCCGTTGTCGATAGTGTGGAAACGGACTGCGGGTTCCCTCTGTGCGACGCTTACGTGCAGTACTCCATCGCCCGTGGCCCAGACCTCGCTGCGCTTGATGGCGCTTCGCGAGTTGAGCACCCTTTCCATGCGGGAGATGTCCAGGCTGTCGACGCTCTGGCCTATCCAGGTGCCGTAACCCTGCTCCAGCCAGAGTTGTACGTCTTCGGCGGAGATAGTGCTGTGCTCGTCCAGAAGATTGACTTCCAGTTTATTGCAAGTGGCAAGATGCCTTCCCGAGCGCGCTGCGCCGAGCACGAGCGCCATTAGGAAGGCGTACGCGACCAGCGTCAGGACGAAAAGTATGCGTCTTGCTATCGTTTTCATATCCTTTCGAGCAGAAGGTCCCTGATGGGTTCTATATAACGGTCGATATTGCCGGCACCGAAGGTGGCGAGCACGTCGACGGGTTCATTCCTGAGGTAATCCATGAGTTCTTCCTTACGGAGAAGAACCTTTTCCGGGGCGGTGACGTCCCGGAAGATAATCTCCGCGCTGACGCCCGGGATGGGCTCCTCGCGCGCGGGATAGATATCAAGGAGTATGAGCTTGTCCAGTCCGCTCAGAGCCGCGGCGAATTCGGTAGCGAAGTCCCTGGTGCGGGTGTAAAGGTGGGGCTGGAAGATTCCTGTGAAGCGCCTGCCGGGGAACATCTCGCGTATGGATCCTATCGCGGCCGCGAGTTCCGCAGGATGATGGGCATAGTCGTCTATGTAGGTGATATGCCCGCTGTTCACGTGCTCGTCAAGACGGCGCTTCGCGCCCTCGTAACAGCCTATCGCCTTGCGTATTGCTTCCGGAGCTACTCCGTGGCAGAGGCATATAGCCGCCGCGGCGACGCTGTTCTCGACATTAAGGCGCCCGAGCGTACCTACGCGTATGTCTTTAATTACTCCTCCGGGGTGGTGCAGGTCATAAGTGTAATGTCCGTAAGCGTCCAGACGCAGGTTCTCCGCGTGGAAGTCGGCGGAGGTATCGTCGGCATGGTAGCTGTAAATGCGGGCGGCCGTATCCTTTGTCGAAACGGGAAGCCCGAGCTTGAGGATAAGGGTCTTCTTTATCTGTGAGGCGAATTGTCGGAAAGCTTCCTGCACGTGTGCGAGGTCACCGTAGATGTCCAAATGGTCGGCATCCATCGCGGTGATTGCGGCAATGTCCGGATGCAACTGCAGGAAACTGCGGTCGAATTCGTCGGCTTCGGCCACAACTACGGGATTGTGGCTCACCAGCATGTTGGTGCCGTAATTCTTGGAGATCCCTCCGAGGAAAGCGGAACAGCCTTCGCCGCAATCGGTGAGTATGTGCGCCACGAGAGTGGATGTGGTGGTCTTTCCGTGGGTTCCTGCTACAGCCAGACAGGCCTGTCCTTCGGCTATCTCGCCCAGCATGCGGCTGCGCTTGATAACCTTGTATCCCCTGGTCCGCACGAATTGCAGTTCGCCGAGACTTTCGGGGATGGCGGGCGTATACACTACGAGAGTATCGGCGATATCGGCCGGAATACGGGACGGATCGTCGTCGTAATGCACGGCTATGCCCTCGGCCTCTAGTTCGGCCGTGAGCTCGGACGGGGTGCGGTCGTATCCGCCCACGTTGTAGCCCTTGAACTTGTAATAGCGGGCTATGGCGCTCATTCCTATGCCGCCTATGCCTATGAAGTATATGTTCTTAACAGCCATTATCTTGCTATCCTGTATATTTCGTCGGCTATGGTCTGTGATGCGTCGAGCCTTGCCAGGGGAGCGACGCAGGCTTCGATGGATGCGATGCGTTCCGGATCCGCCGCGAGGGCGAGAGCCGTCGGCATGAGTTCCTTCCTGGCGTCGGCGTCACGTACCATGAGGGCGGCGTTCTTGCGCACCAGCGCCATGGCATTATGGGTCTGGTGGTCTTCGGCCACGTTGGGGGAGGGTACGAAGACCGCTGCGCGTTGCACGGCGCAGATTTCCGATATGGAGGACGCTCCGCTGCGCGAGATGACCACGTCGGCCATCGCGTAGGCGAGATCCATGCGGGCTATGAAGTCCGTGTATTTTATTCCGGGCAGATCGCGCCCTTCCATGAATGCGTCGATGCCCTTCTTGTAATAGCGTCCGCACTGCCAGAGTATTTCAACGTCTTCTCCTCCGGGGCAGCCGGCTTCTATCCAAAGTTTCATTGATGCGTTGAGAGTGTTGCTGCCGAGGCTTCCTCCCACTATGAAGATATGCTTTTTGCCGGGGGTGAAACCGTAGAAGTCGAGAGATTCGGCCTTCTCCTTCTCCCCGTAGGGGTGGAATTCCTTACGGATGGGATTGCCGGAGAAGACTATCCTGTCGGCGGGGAAGAAGCGCTCCATGCCGTCGTAAGCCACGCATATGCTCTGAACCTTGCGGGCGAGGAGTTTATTGGTGAGTCCGGCGAAGCCGTTCTGTTCCTGGATCAGGGAAGGAATGCCTTTGCGTGTGGCTTTCCTCAGAAGGGGAGCGCTGGCATAACCGCCGACCCCGACCGCCACGTCGGGACGGAATTCATCAATGATCTTTCCGGCCCGGTGGAGGCTCTGCAGCAGTTTGAAAGGCACTTTTACGTCGTTGACTATATTGTGCCAGTTGAGTTGCCGCTGGAGTCCCAGCATGGGAAGCCCTTCGATACGGTAGCCCGCCGCCGGGACCTTTTCCATCTCCATCTTGCCCTCGGCTCCCACAAAGAGAATCTCGGTGTCGGGATTAAGCTCGCGGAGTTTGTCCGCAATGGATATGGCGGGGAAGATATGCCCTCCCGTGCCGCCTCCGCTGATGATTACACGCAGTTTCCTATATTTCATAATTATCCTCCTCTTCCATTGTTCCGGCGGCATCGCCGCTTTCGAATTCATCCAGGTCATTGAGTCCCTGCTGCACCTCCTGACGCGTTTCCATCAGAGGTTCGGCCTCGCGGCGCTCGCGTTCGATGCGCTTGTTGGCTATGCGGCTTATCGAGAGTATCACTCCGAAGGCCACGCAGAAGCACAGGAACGCCGAGGTTCCGTGACTTATCAGCGGAAGCGTCTGCCCGGTCATGGGGCCTATGTCCACGTTCACCAGCATGTGCAGGAAGGCCTGTCCGCTGATGAGCAGGGTGAGGCCAGCCACGGCGAGCTTTGCGTATAGGTCGTTTCCGCAGTTGCGTACTATTATTGAACCGCGGGCGAGCAGGCTCACGTACAGTATAAGCACTATCAGTCCTCCGGCCATGCCGTATTCTTCGATTATAAAGCTGTACATGTAGTCCTCGGATATGTCGGGAACTATGTAACGCTGGGTACTGCGTCCCGGACCTTTGCCCAGGATGCCTCCCTGATGTACCGCTATCTTTGCGCTGTACGGCTGGCGTATCTTGTCGATGGCGTCGAAGAAGTCCCTGGTGCCGGTCCTTGCTTCCAGCGCCTTTGCCTCCCAGTCTTCGCTCTGGACCACGCGGCTGACACCGGTGCCTATGCGTTCGAGGTATTTTCCGCCGGATAACTTCCATATTCCGAGGCAGAGCAGGAGCATTGTGACGCCGGCGGCGGCCAGGATGGCAAAATCCTTGAAAGTCCCGCCTCCCAGCAGTATCACCATGGCCATGATGCCTCCTATGAATATAGCGGCGGAGTTACTGCCCGGAATAACCAGCAGGAAGGTCAGGACGAAGGGCCCGTAAATGTACAGCCACTTCTGTTTGGTTTCGTCGTCGCGGAAGTAAGAGAGGGAGCCTTTCTTAAAGGCGTCCAGCGCCCACGAAAGGTAAAGGGCCATGGCCACTTTCACCACTTCGAACACGTGCAGCTGCACGGGGCCCACCTGTATTATGCGCCTTGCGCCGTTGATCTCTATGGAACGGATGAAGCCGAGGTCGACGCGTGCCAGCAGAGGCAGAAGCAGTGCCAGCGAAACCGCGAAGCCCCACTTGGAGCACCAGCGGAGGAACTTCAGGTTGCCTATGTTATAGCAGACTATGATGACAATCAGTCCGGCAAGCACGAGGAAGACCTGTCCCTTGACTATGTCGAGCCTGGTCTGGTCGCCCACGAGCAGGCGCGACGACGACGAGAACATGCAGAGCACCGAGATGAGCATGAGCATCAGCACGATGATCCATACCATCTTGTCGCCTTCGAGCTTGTCGAAGTAGTTCCAGAGAGTTTTCCCCTTGCCCATCGTTTACAGTTTCCTTACTGCTTCCTTGAATTGATCGCCGCGGTCTTCGTAGTTCTTGAAGAGGTCGAAGCTTGCGCAGCAGGGGCTGAGAAGTACGACGTCTCCTTCGGATGCTGCCTTTGCGGCGGCCTGCACTGCCTCCTCAGCGGAGTGGACGTCGGTCATGTTGGCTGCACCAACGATACCCTCGAACGATGCGTGAAGCTTTGCGTTGTCCACGCCGAGGCAGATTATGTATTTTACCTTTTCCTTGACCAGATCCTGAAGTACGGAATAGTCGTTGCCCTTATCGGTTCCTCCGGCTATCCACACCACGGGACGGGTCTGGCACTCGAGGGCATACCATGCGGAATCTACGTTGGTTGCCTTGGAGTCGTTTATGTAGAGCACTCCGCCCACGCTCAGCACGGGTTCCAGCCTGTGTTCTATGGCCTGGAAAGTCTTGAGGCTAGTGCGGATGACCTCGTTGTCGATGCCAGCGGCCTTCGCAGCCAGGGCGGCCGCCATGGAATTGTAAATATTGTGCTTACCTCCGAGCGCAAGTTCCTTGAGGTAGATCTCGCTCTCGCTTTCCTCATAGCGGACTACGATCTTGTCGTCGCGCAGGAACGCTCCCTGCTTGACTTCTCCCTTCTGGGTGAAGGGGAGTGCCTTTGCCTTGAGGACTATCTTGTCGAGATGGGCGATGGTGATGGCATCGTCGGAGTCGAAGATGAAGCAGTCCTCCGGCCCGAGGTTGCGGGTGATGCGGAACTTGGAGCGAACGTAGTTCTCAATGTCGTAGCCGTATCGGTCGAGATGGTCCGGGGTGATGTTGGTGATTATAGCGATGTCCGGGCGGAAGTCGTAGCAGTTGTCCAGTTGGAAGCTGCTGATTTCCAGCACATAATAGTCGTGATGCTCGGTTGCCACCTGCATTGCGTAGCTCTTGCCTATGTTGCCGCCAAGGCCCACGTTGAGGCCCGCGTTCTGAAGCAGGTAGTAAATGAGGCTCGTAGTGGTGGTCTTGCCGTTAGAGCCGGTGATACATATCTTGCGGGCGTTGTCGTAACGTCCGGCGAATTCTATCTCGGATACTATGTGTATGCCCTTCTCGATAAGTTTCTGGACCATGGGGGCGGTCTCGGGTATGCCCGGGCTCTTCACCACCTCGTCGGCGTTGAGTATCAGCTTCTCGCTGTGGCCTCCCTGTTCGAAGGGAATCTCCCAGCGGCGGAGAGTCTCCGCATATTCTTCCTTTATCTCTCCCTTGTCCGAGAGAAACACGTCGAAACCTTTAACTTTCGCGAGCACTGCGGCACCCACACCGCTTTCCGCTCCACCAAGAACTACAATCCTGTTCATCCTCTATCTTATTTTAAGTAAGGCCAAAGTGCCTACGGCCAGTATTATTCCTATAATCCAGAAACGTCCTACTATGCGGGGTTCGGGGATGCCCTGCTTCTGGTAATGGTGATGCAGGGGAGCCATGAGGAAGATCCTTCGCCCCTCGCCGTAACGGAGCCTGGTATATTTGAACCAGTATTTCTGTATGAGAACGCTCAAACTTTCCATGAGGAATATGCCGCAGAGCAAGGGCAGAAGCAGTTCCTTGCGGATAAGGATCGCTCCTACTCCGATGATGCCGCCGATGGTAAGGCTGCCGGTATCTCCCATAAATACCTGCGCGGGGAAAGTGTTGTACCAGAGGAAGCCTATGAGGGCGCCCACGAAGGCGGCCATGAAGATGGCGATCTCTCCCGTACCGGGTATATACATGATATTGAGGTAGTTGGAACTGACGAGGTTACCACTGAGGTAGGCCAGCAGTCCCGTTACCACTCCCACAATCGCTGAGGTTCCGGCAGATAGTCCGTCCAGGCCGTCGGTGAGGTTGGCTCCGTTGGAGCAGGCGGTGATGACCAGGACTATCATGAGCACGTATATGGCCCATTTGCAGTACCATCCCCATTTTCCCTTGAAGGGGGAGAGCCATTTGTAGTCGAACTCGTGGCTCTTCACGAAAGGAATGGTGGTCTTGGTGCTCTTGACCACGTCCTCTTCCTGCCAGCGGGTATCGGCAACCGGACGCTCGGTGTCTACGGTGAGGGTCTCGACGGGCTTGACGGCCACCTTTTCGCGTACCACTATGTCTCCGTCGAAGCATACGGCAAGGCCGATGATAAGTCCGAGTACCAGCTGTCCGAGGAGTTTCTTCTTCTCGCTGAGGCCTTCCTTATTGTGTTTGAAAACCTTGATATAGTCGTCGCAGAGGCCTATGCCGCCGCACCAGACCGTTGTGAGGAGCAGCAGCTGGACGTAGATGTTGCCCAAGTCGCAGACCAGCAGCACGGAAACCAGGAGCGACAGCAGTATGATGACGCCGCCCATGGTGGGGGTGCCTTTCTTCTGCATCTGTCCCTCGAGCCCGAGGTCGCGTATGCTTTCGCCTATCTGCCTGCGCTGCAGGGCGCGTATGATGCGTCCTCCGGCAAAGAAGGCGATAAGCATGCTTATAACAACCGCAAGCATGGCGCGGAACGACAGGTAATGCATCAGGCCCTGTCCGGGTATGTCATAGTCTTTAAGAAGCTGGAACAGATGGTATATCATGGGTTTATGCTTTAATACGTGCGAATATCGAACTGACTATCTCGCGCTCGTCGAAGTGCGACTTAACGGTGCCTGTGATCTGATAGGTCTCGTGGCCTTTGCCGGCGAGCAATATGGTGGAGGAGTCGGGTGCCGTCGAGATGGCGGCGTCGATCGCCTCCCTGCGGTCGGTTATGCAGATGGCCTTGGACAGGCCGTCGCGGCTGAAACCTTCCTTGATCTGGGCGATTATGCTTTCCGGGCTTTCGGTACGGGGATTGTCGGAGGTGACGAAGATGCGGTCGGCATACTTCTCGGCTATCGCCGCCATCTCCGGACGTTTGCTGCTGTCGCGGTCGCCACCACAGCCGAAGAGGCAGGTGAGTGTACGCTCGGGAGCTATATCCTTGAGGGTTTCGAGCACGTTCTGGAGTGCGTCGGGAGTATGTGCGTAATCTATCACGACGGCGAGTCCGCGGGGTCCGCGCAGGGTTTCGAGCCTGCCGGGAGCGGATTCGAGCTTGCTTATTGCGAGCAGGGTTTCGTCCCTGTCGGCTCCGAGCGCAAGGGCGGTGCAGTATATCGCGAGGATGTTGCTTGCGTTGTGGGCTCCCACCAGACGTGTCCATGTTTCGATGCCGTCGAGCTTGAGGAGCATTCCCTCGAAGCTTTCTTCCATGATGCGGCAGCTGTGCATGGCGGCGCTCCTGCATCCGTAGGTAACCACCTTTGCGGCGGTGTTCTGCATCATGACCATTCCGTTGCGGTCGTCGACATTGGTAATCGCGATGGCGCTTGAAGGAAGGCCGTCGAAGAAGAGTTTCTTGCAGCGGAGATATTCCGCGAAGGTCTTATGATAGTCGAGATGGTCGTGGGTGAGGTTGGAAAAGATTCCCACCTTGAATTCCAGACCGTCGGTGCGGTGCTGCTCTATACCTATCGAGCTTACTTCCATGAAGCAGTACTGGCATCCTGCGTCCACCATCTCCGCAAGCAGGGAGTTGATGGTGATGGGGTCGGCCGTGGTGTTCGCGGTTTCGCTCCTGCGGGTCCCCACGTAATTGGCTATGGTCGAAAGGAGTCCGCATTCGTAGCCCAGGCTGCGGAATAGGTTGTAAAGCAGGGTGACCGTGGTTGTCTTGCCGTTGGTTCCGGTGATTCCGACCAGCTGGAGTTTCCCCGAGGGGTGACCGAAGAAGCGGTCGGCACAGAGGGCGAGGCTCCTGCGGTCGGCTTCCACTACGGCGGAGGCACCCTTTGCGAGTGCGTCCCCGATGAAGGCGTGACCGTCGGTGCTACATCCCTGCACGGCTACGAAGAGGCTGCCGGGCGTCACCTTGCGCGAATCGGCGGTGATGGCGACAATCTCCGTGTCCGGGCTTCCATGCAGTATCGAAGCCCCCGTATCCTTTATTATATATGCCAGTTTCATTTAAGCGTAATGTTTACCGTTGTTCCTTTTTCGACCTTGCTCCCTGCGGCGGGCTGCTGGCTGCGTATGTGTCCGCTGCCGGTATAATGGCATCTTAACCCAGCGTTCTCCACCAGATAGAGGGCGTCCCTGAGTCCGAGACCGGAGAGATCCGGAACGGTGGCCTTTCCCTGTGTGGCTGCTTCCGGCATTTCGAGGGAGGCCGTCATGACGGGCAGCTTTCCCTTGCGGGAGAGTTCTTCCTGACGCGCCGGGTCGGTGTTGCATATGTAATTGACCACGCCCTTGACGGCCCTTGCGGGTATGCCTCCGCCCTGGTACTGCCTGTGGGTGGGTTTTGAATAAACGCAGCAGATAATGCTGTACTGGGGAGCTTCGGCGGGGAAGAATCCAACAAAGGTTCCCTGATATTTCCTGCGACCGTCCCTGTCTTTGTACGCTCCGTTCTCGAAGGTGGCGAAGGAGGTTCCGGTCTTGCCTGCCACACTGCATTTGGCGTTCTTGAGAGCCTTGGCTGTGCCGTCTTCGGTAACCGCCACCAGGGCCCTGGTTACCGTGTCCGCCACTGCGCGCGAGCATATCGATGCGTTGAGCACGCAGGGGCCGTGATGACTGGTCAGGTAGGGTTTCATCATCCTTCCCTTCGCCGCAATGGCGTTGTAGAACGTAAGTATATGGAGGGGAGTCTCTTCCGTGCTGTAGCCGAAGCCCATGGTGCCGAGGTCGCTGTTGGTCCAATAGCGGGTGTCCGGCGTGGGGATGGTGGGGGTGAGAAGACCTTCCAGGTCGAAATCGAAGCTGTCGCCGAGCCCGTAGGAATAGATCTTCTCGATGAAGTGACGGGGATTCTTGGCGTAGTTGTTAACGGCCAGCGATGCGAACACATAGTTCGACGAAATCTTGAATCCGTCCAGTATGCTTATCGACGAGGTCTTGTACTCGCGTTCCCAGTCGCGTATGTGCTGGTCGCTGATAGCTTTGGCCAGGGTGACGACTCCGTGGTTGGTGGGCATGGTCTCGTCCAGGCTGTGTATGTGACCGTCGGACAGTGCCGCCAGCAGGGTGACGGTCTTGAATACCGAACCCGGCTCGTTCTTGCGTCCTACCGCATAGTTGGTTATTTCCTCGAAGCGGTTTCCGCGCGAAGGATCGCGGGAGAGATTGACCATGGCGCGTATCGCTCCGCTGTTCACCTCCATAAGCACGAGGCATGCTCCCTCAAGGTCGGGGATGGAATCGATCTCCTCGTGGAGGACCCTGTCGGCCACGTCCTGAAGGTCGATGTTGATGGTTGTCTGCAGATCCTGTCCGTCCACAGCACGTACGTAAACACTGTCGAAATCGCGCACCTTGCCGCGGTCTGTGATGCGGAGGCATTCGCGACCGTCCGTTCCGTGGAGCATGGCGTCAAAGCGTCCCTCGAGTCCGGGATTGCCCTTGATGTCCTCGGGACGTATTCCGCTGTTATCGCGCACGAAGCCTATGGTCCTGCGGGCGAGCTTGCCGTAAGGATATTTGCGTATGTTGCGCTGCTCCACTATCATTCCTCCGCGGTTCTTGCCCTTGCGGAAGAGGGGGAGAGCCTTCACTTTGCCGAGAGTGGTGTAATCGATACCCTTCACTATCGACACATATTTGCGCTTGTTCGCACGGCCGTCGCTGATAATGGAATAGAACCTGTCGGCGGAAGTGGCGGGGAAGAGCTCGGAGAGTCCCTCGGCGAGGCTGCGGGCCTCATCCATCCATTCCTTTTCCTTGAATGCGCCCCTGTCCCTGTCTTTCAGCCCGGCATAATAGTCTTTCATCACCGTGCAGTCCATATATATGTCGTACACCGGATACGACATGGCAAGGAGTCTGCCTTCGCAGTCAAGTATGTTTCCGCGGACGGGTTCCTCGAGGCGCACCTCTACTTTAGGTGTCAGCGGCCCGGCAATCTTGGGGTCGGGTTCCCATATGTAACGGAAATACACCAGCTTGCCCGCTATCATCACCGAGATGACCAGCAGGACAATATAGAAGGAGTACAGGACAATGCCTATCCTGTCAGACTTCTTGTTATTCTGGTTTTCCGTCATTTCTTTAAAACTGTTGCGTTAACGGCGGGTTCCTGTACGTTGGATCCCATCTCTTCGAGCTTCTGCCTTACCGCACTCCTGCGGCTTGCCGCCGCAAGCTCGAAAGTGCGGTCGGAGAGCACTATCTCTTTCTCGTGCAGTGCGGCCTTGTTCTTCTCCACCTTGTCCAGCGTATTCTCGGCGAGCAGGTTGCAGAGTATGAGCATCCATGCAAGGAAGAAAACGTAGAGTATGTGTATGAAGTACTTCCCGACATTGAGTCGCAGAAGCAGGTTGCCTTTCAGTATGGCTGAGAAAACGTTTTTAATCACTTCCATCATGGCTACTTCCTTTTTTCGTCAGTGGTTTTCTCGGCCACGCGCAGCTTCGCGCTGCGGGCGCGGGTGTTGAGCGCAATCTCTTCCTCGCTGGGAAGCACGGGCTTGCCGCCTACCGGACGGAGAGGATTGTCGCTCTTCCCGTAAATATCCCTACGCATTTCTCCCTCCACGTTTCCGGTACGGAAGAAGTTCTTGACCATGCGGTCTTCGAGGGAATGGTATGTTATTACCGCGAGGCGGCCACCTTCCTTAAGGGAGGCTACGGCGCTTTCGAGGAATTTTTCAAGGGAGCGCATCTCGTGGTTGACTTCGATGCGCAGGGCCTGGTAGACCTTCGCCAGGAATTTGTGCTCCGCGAAAGACGGCAGGGCGGCTGCAATGGCATTGTCGAGGCTGTCGGTAGTTAGGATGGGGGCGGTGTTGCGGGCGGAGACGATCAGAGACGCCACCTTCCCGGCATTATCCACCTCCCCGTAGATCCTGAGGATCCGGGCCAACTCTTCTTGCGTATATGAGTTGACAATGTCCGCTGCAGTTTTATCGCCCTGCACGTTCATTCGCATATCTAGCGGAGCGCTGTATCGGAACGAGAAACCGCGTTCCGCGGTATCGAACTGATGCGACGACACCCCAAGGTCTGCAAGGATGCCGTCCAACCCTTCGGGAGCTTCCAGAAGGGTGTAGTTGTGTATAAATCTGAAGTTATTGTGTATCAGGGTAAAGCGCCCGTCGTCAAGGGCGTTTCCGGCGGCGTCGGCATCACGGTCGAAGGCCAGAAGCCGTCCGGAAGGGGAGAGTCTGCGAAGTATCTCGGCACTGTGACCCCCGCCTCCGAAGGTAGCGTCGGCATAGGTGCCGTCAATGTTGGGAACGGCGTTGCCCGCGTGATTCGCAAGCAGTGCCGAAACGCTCTCGTTGAGCAGTACGGGATTGTGGTAAACGCTCATTGCCTCCTCCCTACAGTTCCGGGAGGCTTTCTGCTATGGCAATGTACTCGTCGTTAGAGATTCTTTCCTGCTCGAATTTCTCCTTCGCCCAGATCTCAATCTTAAAGTCATTACCGGAGAAAACCACCTCTTTGTTAGCACCGATGGCGTCGAGCAGCTTGCGCGAGATGCTGATGCGCCCGAGTTTGGCGTCGGGTTCCACCACATCGCGGTCACGCATGTACTCTCTCCAGAAGATTGCGTGTCGTTTGTTGAAGAAATTCAGTTTGCCCTTGACCTCGCCGCTCTGTTTCTCCCATTCTTCCCAGGTGAACATCTGCAGGCAGGGTTCGAAGAGATCCTTCTTGATGACAAACCTCTGGTCGCCTCCGGGGGGCAGAAGGCTCTTCAACGGCGAAGGGAAAACCACTCTCCCTTTGTCGTCGATGCGGGCCTTGTATTCACCGATGAAGGTAACCATAATACTCATATACGCAATTGGCACAAAGGTACGAAAATATTTCCACTTTGTTCCACCTGTTTACAATTTTTTCCACAATTTTATTAACAACCGAAAAAATATTTACGTTTTTAAGTCTTTTTTACGTTTACAGTGTGCATCTTGCGGGTATGAAGACAAAAAAACTTCACATGCCCAAAGGACCTGTGAAGCTTCTAAAAGATGTTCAATTATACGGGTTAGATCATTGTTGTTTGGTCATTGCTGGCCTAAACCCGACTTCTTGTTTATTAGCAGTAGTAGGACTACTATTAGGACTGCGGTAGTATTGATAAAATAATGGGCTGTCGGCATAAATCATAATACTTCTGTTGCGATTATTACCGATAAAACCATCCTCTGTGTTTCCACCATAAGATCCTCTATATTTAAAACTCCCGCCACGTATTACAGCATCCCCTTCTTGTGGCCCCGTGGGGTCATCTCCATAAGGCACAGTATCGGCAGTAGTCCACGCATAGTAATCGTTATAGTCACTACAGTACTCCCAAACATTTCCGTGCATGTCATGTAATCCCAACTCATTAGGCATCCTCTGGCCGCAGGGGAAAGTATATGAACAAGAATAGTTACTAAAACTGGCAATGGCGACACTGCCTAAATCGTCCCCGCCGGAGTAGGCATAACCGTGGCTATACTTCCCACCTCTGGCGGCATATTCCCATTCTGCTTCGGAAGGAAGGCGCAGAGAAAGCCCAGTTAATGAGCTAAGCTCCGAGAGAATAAAGATGGCATCTTTTCTGGAAATACTTTCCACGGGACGGAAATCGGAATCATAATAACGATACTCTTGGTCATAAACATAGCTGTTATTGTTATTGTGGAAATAACTCGGGTTAACATGAGTGATATCTATCCATAGCCATTGTGGGAACTCAGTGGCTCCAATGTAGAAATCATTTGTAATATTGACAGGTACTGTGTTAGTTGGAGAACTTGGAACTTTACGGTCAAAAGAACCCGATTCAACCGGCATCAAGTCATAATGATATAAATATTCATCTTTTCCATCTTCTGTGATTCTGATGATTTGTCTGCAATCTTCGCTGATAACTTGTGCGTGGAATACGGGCGCAGAGTACAAATCTGACAATCTTCTGACCCGCACATTCTCCCAGCCATAATAAGATGCCTGGTATCTGTCAACAGCGAGGTCAGGGACATATATCGTGGAACCCCCAAATACGGTAACAGGAACCTCTTCGAAGACATTTGTCGTATAATCCAACTTATAATTGGTACCAGTTGAACTTAGGGTTGGTGGGAATAATGCTTCAAATTCAATGATTCCGGGAGATTCGGAATAGAGACTCATCTGCCCCAGTTTTGTAACCGATGAGGGAACTTTGAACCTAGTCAAAAGTGAGTCGCAACCATAGAAACCATAATCTTCAATAGCTGTAATAGAGCTGATTCCATCAACGTCTTTGAGGTTCGTACAACTATCAAACATAGACCGTTTGATGATGTCCCAACCTTTGGGAAGAACAACCGACTTTAAATCAGAACAACCTGAAAAAGCATAATTCCCAATAGCTATTATCGCATTTGGAATCGTAATCTCTTTGATACCGCTATTTGCAAAGGCCCCAACCCCAATCTCTATTACAGATGAGGGTATATCAAATCCTGAATCCAATGTAGGGACCACGGCTACGAGGCAGTCATTAAGAACCAGTGCCTTACCGTTCGCAGAAGCACCCTGCCCCTTAAACTCCCTTAGATTATAAAGACCCGAGAACGGATTGGATATCGGTTTTTCAAAAGAAGCCGGAATCTTAATAGTTTTGATAAGGTATTCTTCATATTCTTCATTCGTGAGACTGGACCCATCATAGTGATACAAACTCGAAGAACCACGTTGAAAGATGTTCCCATCGTTCAAGTACAATACTCCCGAATAGTTACTTAAGGACGCAACCGATTTGACCCCCTCCGGTATAACAAAATCGTTAATCTTCCCACCAATCGCGAATAATAAAACCCCGTCATTATTGACTACAGAATGACCGTCCTGGCTTATGGCAGAACCGCTAATTGTTTTCAAGTGGGTACAACCACCAAAACAGTTATAAGAAATGCTCTTAATGGTACTAGGTATCTCGACAGTCTCCAATGCAAAGCAGTAAGAGAAAGCCGAATTGGCGACAGATTCGATGGATTCAGGCAAAACTACATTTTTGAGCCCGATAACTTCTTCGCTCATATCTAGTTCGTTTTTGGGCTGATATGAGCAATGATAAAATGCATTGCTCCCAATCACCTTCAGGGATGACGGGAACGAAATCCCATTGCTCAAGGGACATCCCGAAAAGGCATAATCTCCTATTTTTTCGAGCCCTTCAGGCAAATTGATCGATTCAAGCCCCCGAACACCGTTATCATACTCATAAGGTTGAATGTTGTACTGCCTGAACGCGT